>NZ_BJBV01000008.1:0-205128 GCF_036245925.1 Shewanella sp. M-Br | reverse complement strand
ATTCGCAATTTGTTAAATCCAGCCTAGTGTCTATTCAATTAGTCTGTTTTCCTCCTATTTTTCTCTCGATAATCCCTTTTTACCTTCCACGACACCAATAATTGCACCATTTGGCTTTATATCAATTCTATTAATATCCGCTACAACTGTTCTATCAGATTCAGTTCCGGAGAATAAGGCGGCAGCTTTATCTCAGATTATAAAATCTTCTGCCATCTTTGCTTGATGCCCCCGCACAGTCCATCATGATCACGGTATAGCGGCCAAAGAACGTAGCTGTAGAAGTTAATGTGAGGTGCCGCTCCATATAATCGCAGTTTGCAAAAGGCACTATGATGGCTTTGGATGGCGAGTAAGGTTGGTTATTTAGGATAGCCCTGATGATGAAGCAATAAATATTGGCTTTTTTAAATGTGATACCAAATTCAGACTGAGTGAACTTAGGACTGAGTGAACTTAGCAACGTTCTTTCCCATCAACTGATTACCTTATGGAGATAAGTTTTGCTGATGTACGAAGGCGTTAAGACACAATGGGCAAACGAGCGTTTCGTATAAGCAATGATGGGAATTGGTATTGTGTGGTTTTCACGTATACACTTTTTACATTCCCCATCTAGCATCAGCTTTTAGGTTGAAATTTCAATGGAATTGCGTGGCTTATTGAGGTTATTGTCGCTATTGCTGTGTATGCCATTACTGGTGAATGCTGATCGTTTCATGGTGTCTAGTACTAAACTTGCGGATCAAGATGTTAGCGCCAAGTCTGCTGTGATAGTCCGTTATTGCGTTGATCCTGATTGGTTGCCCTATGAAGGAATACGAGAAGGTAAGCATCTGGGGATTTCATCGGACTATATTCGTCATGTTGAGTCACATTCTTCCCTTAAGTTTCAGCTAGTGCCGACATCTTCTTGGACCGAAACTTTATCTTTTTTGCAAAGTGGTCAGTGCGATTTAACCCCTATGTTGAATAAAACGCTAATACGCGAGACTTATCTGCACTTCAGTGATGTCTATTTCCGCTCACCCAATGTGCTCGTTTCACTTAAAGAACAGCCTTTTCTGCAAGGATTGGAGAATATCAATACGCGTATTTTAGCCGTGCCCAAAGGTTATCGTTTAGCCGAGTATATTCAGCATTATTATCCTCAGATAGAGATGCTTACTGTTGCCAGTGAACCTGCGGGATTGCAGTCGGTTCTGGATAAACGTGCAGATCTGTTTGTTGGATCAATGTTTTCGGTTAACGCTTACATTCAACAAATGGGATTTGATCATTTAAAAATTGCGGGTTGGGGCGGGCCGGAAGATGAGTTACGGATGGGGGGCGCTTATGGTCAAGAGTCCTTGTTACCCGTGATAAATAAAGCCTTAAACACTGTGAGTGAGCAAGAGCGGATCACGATTTATCAGAAGTGGAATAATGTGACTGTGATAGATGAGACTAACTATTCGCTTGTGTATCAAATTATCTGCGCGACGTGTCTGTTGCTCCTAATGTTGGGGGCGAGAACTTACTTTATGAGTCAATATAATCGAAGATTAACCGATAAGAATAAGCAGTTGGAAGCTTTACGCGAACAGCTTGAAGCGTCAAATGCCGAACTCGAATTTTTATCTACCCACGACCCCTTAACTAAATTGTATAACCGACATTACTTTAATCGCTTTTTTATTAATAACGAGCAGCATGATAAATCTGCTGGGGCAGGCATGTGCCTTGTAATGATTGATATCGACTACTTTAAAGAGATTAATGACACGCTAGGGCATAACGTCGGCGATCGCATTCTTGAGCAAGTGTCACAGGTATTACAGCACTGTGTGCGTGATTCTGATGTGGTCGCACGTTGGGGTGGCGAAGAATTTGTTATCCTCTGCCAACAGTCATCATTGCCATTAGTTGAAAGCTTGTGTGTGCGGATTGCGCAGAGGATTAATAATTATCAATTTACTGACAATGTTCACTTAACTTGTAGTTTTGGTGTCGCTAAGCTCGCAGAAAACGAACCTATACAATTGTGTTTTGAGCGGGCAGATCGAGCCCTTTATCGTGCTAAAACACAAGGGCGTAATCAAATGTGCATCGACACGTAAGGGTTTACTCAAGACTGATTTGTGGTTATTTGGCTAAAAGACTGCGATTGAAGTGAGTCGCGGATGTCATCTCTATTTTGGAGATAGGTATAACATGATTGTTCTAGCATCCATGCTTGCAGGTTAATGTTTGATGTTTGTACTGACGATATGATCGAAATCCCTTGAAAATCGCCTTATCCCATTAAAATGAGGTTTATTTAACGGTTTTTATTGATTGAGTGAAAAATAAGCTAAAGTGTTTTACTTATCTGTTTTAGTTCGTGTTTATGGCTATTTATCTAAATTATTACGCGACTTTATCGTGAAAAAGTACTCTAGCCATTTGCGCCGAGCAGGGTTCCAATTTACAATATGCGCCTAAAATAATCTGATGTGCGGTGTGTCGGTGTTTGTCGCATACTCCGTCTACTTCTTAAACTACTCATTAAAGTTGAATCATGACCGAATTATCCAAATACAGAAACATTGGTATCTTCGCTCACGTTGACGCGGGTAAAACCACGACCACCGAGCGTATCCTTAAGTTAACAGGAAGAATCCATAAAGCCGGTGAGACTCACGATGGCGAATCTACCACTGACTTCATGGTACAGGAAGCTGAGCGCGGTATTACTATTCAGTCTGCTGCTGTAAGTTGCTTCTGGAGAGATCACCGTTTCAACGTTATCGACACTCCAGGACACGTTGACTTCACCGTTGAAGTTTATCGTTCTCTGAAAGTGCTTGATGGCGGTATCGGTGTATTCTGTGGTTCAGGCGGTGTTGAGCCTCAATCAGAAACTAACTGGCGCTATGCGAACGAATCTGAAGTTGCGCGTATTATCTTCGTAAACAAGTTAGACCGTATGGGTGCTGACTTCTTACGCGTAGTTAAGCAAACTAAAGACGTATTAGCTGCTACTCCACTGGTTATGGTTCTGCCAATCGGTGTTGAAGACGAATTCACTGGTGTTGTTGATCTGTTATCTCGTAAAGCATACGTGTGGGATGAGTCTGGTTTACCAGAAAACTTTAATATCCAAGATGTACCTGCTGACATGGTTGACATGGTTGAAGAATACCGTGAAATGCTGATCGAAACTGCCGTTGAGCAAGACGATGCTGTGATGGAAGCGTACATGGAAGGCGAAGAGCCATCTATCGAAGATATCAAGCGTTGTATCCGCAAAGGTACTCGTACTATGGCTTTCTTCCCAACATACTGTGGTTCTGCGTTCAAGAACAAAGGTATGCAACTGGTTCTTGATGCTGTTGTTGATTATTTACCAGCACCAGACGAAGTTGAACCACAGCCATTAACTGACGAAGAAGGCAACGAAACTGGCGAATTCGCTATCGTTTCTGCTGATGAGCCATTAAAAGCGTTAGCGTTCAAAATCATGGATGACCGTTTCGGTGCCCTGACTTTCGTACGTATCTACTCAGGCCGTCTGAAGAAGGGTGATACCATCCTGAACAGCGCGACTGGCAAGACTGAACGTATCGGCCGTATGTGTGAAATGCTAGCTGATGACCGTATTGAAATTGAATCTGCTCAAGCTGGCGACATTATCGCTATCGTGGGTATGAAGAACGTTCAAACTGGTCACACTTTATGTGACGTGAAACACCCAGTTACCTTAGAAGCTATGGTGTTCCCAGAGCCAGTTATCTCTATCGCAGTAGCGCCAAAAGATAAAGGCGGTTCTGAGAAAATGGGTATCGCAATCGGTAAGATGATCGCTGAAGATCCATCATTCCGCGTAGAAACTGACGAAGATTCAGGTGAAACCATCCTTAAAGGTATGGGCGAACTTCACTTAGATATCAAAGTAGACATTCTGAAGCGTACTTATGGTGTTGAATTGATCGTAGGTGAGCCACAAGTTGCTTACCGTGAAACCATTACTCAAATGGTTGAAGATCAATACACTCACAAGAAACAATCAGGTGGTTCTGGTCAATTCGGTAAGATCGAATATATCATCCGCCCAGGTGAGCCAAACACTGGTTTCGTGTTCAAATCTTCAGTTGTTGGTGGTAGCGTTCCGAAGGAATTCTGGCCAGCAGTTGAGAAAGGTTTCGCGAGCATGATGAACACAGGTACTATCGCTGGCTTCCCAGTGTTAGACGTTGAGTTCGAATTAACTGACGGTGCATTCCACGCAGTTGACTCATCAGCAATCGCGTTCGAAATCGCTGCTAAAGGCGCTTTCCGTCAGTCTATCGCTAAAGCTAAACCACAACTTCTTGAGCCAATCATGAAAGTTGACGTGTTCAGCCCAGATGACAACGTGGGTGACGTGATCGGTGACTTAAACCGTCGTCGCGGCATGATCAAAGACCAAGTTGCTGGTGTAACAGGTGTTCGCGTTAAAGCTGACGTACCGTTATCAGAAATGTTCGGTTATATCGGTACTTTACGTACAATGACTTCTGGTCGTGGTCAGTTCTCTATGGAGTTCTCACACTACAGCCAATGTCCAGCTAGCGTAGCTGAGAAAGTTGTTGCTCAAGTTAAAGAACGTAAGGCTGCTGAAGCTAAGAAGTAATTCTTAACTTACCTTAGCTAATAAAAACCGCTGTCGGCCTCTAGGCTCGCAGCGGTTTTTTTATGGGCGAGATCCAACTGTAATCACCCGCTACGGCTGACGAAGTTTCGTATCCCGTTGTTTAAAATAATGTGATTGGTATTAGTTCTTGCTTTATCTTCTCAGCGTTCAGTTTTTTGTTTACTCAATTCGAGCAAGGCCTTGGCTGCCGGTGTTAAAGGTAAACTTTGGCGCCAAATAAGCGCCAGATCCCATGTCATTGCGGGCTGCATAGGTTTAAAGACCAGTTTACTGGTGCTTAATCGATTGCAGATAGGCTCAGGTAAAATAGCGACGCCCATATCGGCTTCGACCATGGCGGCGAGGAAATCCCACTGGCCGCTGCGAAAGGCAATATTTAGTTGAACACCTGCTTTGCGACTGAGGCGATTAATCAGTTTAGCGAGGGAGAAGTCTTCGTTATAGAGGATAAAAGGATAGGGCTGGAAGTCCTGCCATTTTAAGTGGTCTTTCTCGGCTAAGGGATGTCCTTCAGGCAGGCATGCGAGTAAAGGGTACTTAGTCAGGGGTTGGTTGACGAGTTCTGTCTCATGGGTCGTGGGGAGCGCGGTAAAGGCGATATCAAGACTGTTATTGAGCAATGCTTGTTCGCAGCCGAATCCACCGTACTCATACATGTGTAGTTCAACTCCCGGATAACGCTTACGATAGCTAGTGAGCAAACCAATAATAAGACTGCTCATCATAGGACATACACCCAGTCGCAACCGCCCCGATTTGAGACCGCTAAGGTTACTCATGTCCTCCTGCAGTCTATGCCATTGGCCGAGGATTTCCCGTGCACTGTGCTCAAAGAGCTGACCAGCTTGAGTTAACTCAACCTTTTGGTTATTTCGGATCAGCAAGGTTTCACCAAGGCTTTCTTCAAGTCTCTGGATTATTTTGCTTAGTGTCGGCTGGGTGATAAAACATTTCTGCGCGGCGCGGGTAAAGTTTTCAGTTTCCACTAAGGTCAGAAAACACTGTAAGGTCTTGATTGGGATGTTCATGCTCAAATGGAATCCATATTATGGAATTTATTCATTTTACTAATGATAGCCTAAGTATTACTTTGACCTTGTTAACAAAACAGGGGAATACCGATGAAATCAAGTTCAAGTCTGTGGGTAGGTGCTTTGTGGCAGGCGGCTATGCCTGTGGCAAAAGATGTGCAAAACACTAAAGCGGCGCAAGTAACTAAAACGGCTCCAGCGGGTGATTTGCATAAAGCAAAACAACAAGTAAACCCAGCCTAGGCTGGGTTTTTACTTTTCTGTGTTTTAGATTCTGCTCTTATTTTTATTTCCCTCGATTCTCACTTTGCCTTTTTAACTTCTGCTCAATCCCTTCCTTGGTGAAAGCACTGTTCAGCAACGGACGCTGAACCAGCGATAGACGTTTAGTCTTATATTTACTTGAATACTCATTACTGGCTCTAAGCTAACTCATTAGGATTGGATGCTTAAATAGCAAAAAAGCCACCCTAATCAATTCGGGTGGCTTGGCTTTGCAGGGGATGGAGATTTACTTGCCGGAGAACTGATTCTCGACGAGTGGTTGCTTGTTTTCGGCCTGAGCGACATGGCATTGAGTACAGAAATAGTTATGCCCGTTCACTGTGCCTTTATCATCAATCACGTGGGACTTAGCTACTGGCGTGGCTTTCATGCGTTTTGCCTTGTCCCAACTATGGCAGCTTAAACAGCCATTTTTATCTAAGGTGATCTTGTAATCGTCCTTATGTGGGATGAGTGGGGGTTGTTCGCTAAAACTGCGCTCAATGGCGGTGCCGCGACTAGGATAAATCGCCATGGCATCGGCTGGGCGAATGTCGGTGATCGCCATGTTTCCTGCGAGGGATTGAATATTAACTGGTGCTACGTTGGTGTCGGTTTGCTGACCTGAACAGCCGGTAATGGCGACGAGTAACGCAGTTAAGGTGAGTATTTTTCTCATTGGTTATTCTCCGCCTTGAAGACTTTCACTGGGCATTTTTTAAAGTCAGTTTCTTTTGACAGGGGATCGGTCGCATCCAATATCAGTTTGTTGACTAACTGGCGCGCATCGAAGAAAGGCATAAATACTACGCCGCGTGGCGGTTTGTTACGGCCTTTGGTTTCAACTCGGGTTTTCACTTCACCGCGCGGTGAGGCCACTATGACTTCGTCACCACGTTGTACGCCGCGAGCTTTCGCATCTTCTGGATGCATGAAAATTTGCGCGTCGGGGTAGGCACGGTAAAGCTCTGGTACGCGGGCTGTCATCGAGCCTGTGTGCCAATGCTCCAGCACGCGGCCAGTCGACATCCATAAATCGTATTCTTCATTCGGCTCTTCGGCGGCGGGCTCATAGGGCAGGGCGAAAATCACCGCTTTGCCATCTGGCTTGCCATAGAATTTAAAGCCTTCACCCGCTTTGACATAAGGATCGCTCCCCTCAACGAAACGACGCAGGGTTTCTTTGCCATTAACGACTGGCCAGCGTAGGCCGCGGGTTTCATGGTAACGGTCAAAGTCGGCTAAATCATGGCCATGGCCACGACCGAAAGCTGCATATTCTTCGAAAATACCTTTTTGCAGGTAGAAACCGAAGTGTCCGCTCTCATCGTTTAATTCGGCTTTGCAATCGGAAATTGGGAACTTGTCGATCACGCCATTGGCAAATAGCACTTCATATAAGGTTTTATCCGCGTATTCCGGTTGTTTGGCTATCAGTTCGGCTGGCCAGACTTCGGAGACTTTGAATCGTTTCGAAAATTCGACTAGTTGCCACAGATCTGAGGTTGCGCCTTCTGGGGCTTTTACTTGCTGATGCCACATATGAGTACGGCGCTCGGCGTTGCCGTAAGCTCCTTCTTTCTCGACCCACATTGCCGTTGGCAAAATTAAATCTGCCGCCATAGCTGTGATGGTTGGATAAGGATCTGAAACCACGATAAAGTTTTCTGGGTTACGAAAGCCAGGGTAAATCTCATCGTTGATGTTAGGGCCTGCCTGCATATTATTGGTACACATGGTCCAGTAACAGTTGAGCTTGCCATCTTTGAGCATACGGCTCTGGAGTACGGCATGGTAGCCAGGTTTGGCGGGAATTGTCCCTTCTGGCACTTGCCATAGCTTTTCGGTAATGGCGCGGTGCTTGTCGTTAGTGACTTCCATATCGGCGGGTAAACGGTGGGCGAAAGTACCGACTTCACGGGCAGTCCCGCAAGCCGAAGGTTGACCTGTTAATGAAAAAGGACTGTTACCCGGTGTGGCAATTTTGCCCGTGAGCAAATGGATGTTGTAAAGCATGTTGTTCGCCCACACGCCGCGAACGTGTTGGTTAATGCCCATGGTCCACAGACTCATGACTTTAACGTTAGGGTCGGCATAGGCTTTGGCTAAAATCTCCAGCTTCTCTGGCTCGACGCCACTCATCTTGGCGGCATATTCCAGCGTATAAGTGCTGACAAACTTGGCATACTCGTCAAAGCTAATGGGCGTGGATTTACCATTGCCTGGATTTTTAGCTTTTTTCTCTAATGGATGTTCTGGACGCAGGCCATAGCCTATATCGTCAACGCCTAAGGCAAACTTAGTGTGTTTGGTAACAAAGTCGGTATTAACTGCTTTATTTTCAATAATGTAATTGGCGATATAGTTGAGGATCACTAAGTCCGACTGTGGGCGGAACACCATAGGGTTATCGGCTAAATCGAAGCTGCGGTTCTCAAAGGTCGACAGCACATGCACTCGGCACGTTGGACTGCTTAAACGTCTATCGGATATTCTTGCCCACAGAATTGGGTGCATCTCCGCCATGTTTGCGCCCCAGAGCACAAACTGATCGGCGGCTTCTAAATCGTCATAACAACCCATGGGCTCATCGATACCGAAGGTGCGCATAAAGCCGCCTACGGCTGAGGCCATGCAGTGGCGCGCATTAGGATCTATATTGTTGGTAAGGAAGCCTGCTTTATGAAGTTTAGAGGCGGCATAACCTTCCCAAATAGTCCATTGACCAGAGCCAAACATACCTACCGACGTCGGGCCTTTGGTGGCGAGACTGTGTTTCCATTTCGCGGCCATAGTATCGAAGGCCACATCCCAGCTGACTGGGGTGAACTCACCTTCTTTATGGTATTTGCCGTCTTTCATCCGCAGCAATGGCGTGGTTAATCTGTCCTTGCCGTACATGATTTTTGATAGGAAATAACCTTTAATACAGTTAAGGCCACGGTTGACTGGACTTTCAGGATCGCCCTTAGTGGCGACCACTTTGCCCGCTTGGGTGCCCACTAATACGCTACACCCCACACCGCAGAAACGGCAGGGAGCTTTATCCCACTTGATACTGTCAGCTTGTTCGGCGGCTTCGACCATCTTAATGGGAAGTGTGACGCCAACGGCCGTCGCAGCGGCAACCGCTGCGTTGGCCTTGAGAAACTCGCGGCGGCTTATGCTCATAATATTTCCTCACTCTCTTGTACTAAGGGTTCTACTTGGTGGTAAATCAAGCTGGCAGATAACACGCCGGACAGGGCATTGATGGCTTCAATATTGTCAAGAATCGCTCTTTGGCTACTCCCTTCTAGGGTAACGACCAATTTTCCTTCGGGTGTAATTGCATGAATATCAGTACCCACTATTGCGCGGATATTGGCTTCAACCTGCTGTAAGGTTTTAGGCGTGGCATGCACCACAAGGCTGGTGACGTGGTATTCCTGACTCATATTGGATGACCTGTAGTAGCGTAAACTCGGTTACTTAAGATTAAAAAGGAGGGTAACCGAGTGCTGATACTGGCGAGTCTAGACCTGATAAAAAATGTGGGTATACCTCACAAGAGGTATTGAAAGCGATAGTCGATCCGGATCAAAGTTTTGCGAGTGATCTAACTCCCAGTTTGATATTTAAGCTTTGAGATTATTGTAGATGAGAGGCTTTGTACTTGGCCGTATATGGGATACGGCCAATGGAGCAGGATTATAAGTATTGCCAACCTTTAAGCACTATCGCAGGCGGAATAGCATTTTCACTGCCCAAATCGGCTTCGCCTAGGGCATTGTCATAATGGATCTTGCCATTGCCCGTGGCGGTGATGGATTTACCTCTTACTGAGCCGAAGATTTCGGGACCACCGGGCAGATTGACTTTGGATTTAGGCGCATAAAGCGCGGCGTAAATCGGTACGCTTCCACTGACAGTCACATCTTTATTTGAACCCGAATAAATCGCTAACGGCGGTTTATTGCTGCTGGTTAGGGTTTGGCTTTTAATGCTATTACCGTTATTGGTGCCTGCCGTAAAGGAAATCTCACCATTCACAAATAGCGTTAGGCTTGAGCCTGGGGCGATATTTAGTTGGTTTGCGCCACTCATTTTAAAGTCACCATTGATTATCAGTGTGACATCCCCACCGCTGATGTTTAATACACCATCGCTACTCATGACTAAACTGTCGAGATTAAATACTGGGGTTTCAGAACCGAAGATATTCTCTGAACTTGAGGACAGGGCAGGAAACGCATTACTGTTACCTGAACTCGCAGTCGAGCCCGTTGGGGAAATGGTTACATTCTGGGTTGATGCAATTGTTCTTGCGCCATTGTTGGGCATTTTAAACCCTCCCATTACGGCACCAATATCTAATGGATCACAGGACTTAGTGGGAACGGGAGATACATTGGGTGCTAGATTCACCGTTTGGCCAATGCTGCTATTTTGATGAAAGGTGCCATCGCCGCCATATTGAAGTGTCCCATTCACTTTGGCACCGGGAGCTGTTGATGCATTCTGATTGGCTTGCACTGAGCCTTCAACAGTCCCACTGTTCTTTAGCTCGAAATTCTGACCCGCAGTGATATTCCCCCCGACTGTACCTGTGCCTAAGATGACATCTTTATTGCCTTGAATATTGCCCATTAGGGAAGATGAGCCTGTTAGGGTGACATTTCCCGTTGCACTGACATCGCCGTAAATCGGCGAATTGCCCGACAAGGTTACATCGGCATTCGGTTCAACCGTCGTTACATTGCCTTTGCCATGCTTATTGAGTTGGTTGTTGCCTTGAGCATTGTTGAAGCTATCGCCGTAGGCGCCTTTACGTGAGTCGTAACCATCGATTGTGCTACTGCCGGTGAGATTGAGGCTCTCGCAGGAAACGATGGCATCGTTAAAAATGTTATTACCCTTTGCGCCCTTTAGGGCAAAGAGTGCATTGAGTTTCGCTTGACCTTCTAAGTGTTGCCCTGTGCTGTTGACGCTGAGTTCGGCGCTCGGGGTCACGGTTTTTGTCAACGTATAGGCGCTGCTGTCGATACTGCCTGAGGCACTTTTTGGCAGGCTGTCATTTAAGGAGGTCGTAGTGCTTTGGGGTACTTTAATTAAAGTCGCATTGAGGGTGTTATAGCTTTCATACATGCCTTGTTCGGCGGTGAGTTGCGCATTGACTTGCTTCTGGAAGTTCCCGCTCAGTCGCTCTTGTACTAAGTTATCTCGCAATGATGTCACGACTAATAAACTGGCTAATAGGCTGAAGACTAAGACGATAAGTAACACTGCACCCTTTTGCTTATTGATACTGCCGCGAGGTGGCGAAGCGTGAGCAAATGAACGTCCCGTGTGCATGTCTGTGCTTCCTTGTGCCTATGGCACTTGTTGTGAATTAATGGCTTGTTGCCAAAGGGGTTTACGCAGTGCGACCTGCAAGCTAATACCCTGACCATATTGCGTCGGCAAAGCTAAGGGCTTCAGATTGATGCTGACGAGTTCACCAGCTTGAGAGAAGTGAGCCGCTTCTAGCCCGGTGAGGAGTGTTTGCGCGCCATCACCATCGTTGCAGGATAAGTTAGGTGCCATAAAGCTAAATGTTTCAATATAATCAGCGGTTTTACTTTGGCCTAAACAGCTAATACTTGGTTGGCTTGCGGAGGCGCGCGTGCTTAAGACGAGTTCGTTAGCCGATACAAGGGCGACGTTATCAGCCTGTTTGATGCTTTTACTGAGCGTTAGCGTGGCGTATCTTAAGGCGTCAGCGGCATTTTCTAGACGTTTACTTTCCTCAACGGTGGCCTTAAGTGGCGCAAAGAAATTGATCACAGCGATCATGATGATCAGCCCTAATACCATGGCAATCATCAGTTCGGATAAGCTAAACCCCGATTGTCTTAAGGCGGGTTTAATGTGTCTCCATTGAGTGTGATGAGCTGAAATCACAGTTAGGCCTTACACAGATGGGGAAAACTGGCGTTAAGACTGACGCTATTATCGGTATCGACTCGACCATCTTGCCAAGTCACAGTAATTGCCATGTTGTCTTGATAAGTGGCGGGTAACACTAAGTCAAAGCCTACGGGGAAATCTTGGCTTAAACTGGCTCTAAAATTGATATCTTCGAAGCGGGCGGGTTGCTTTTGCACTTCGCATAACCTTGGCCAAATCTGTTCAATGACATTTTGCGCTTGCACTGTGGCAACTGTGTATTGAAAGCTATTGGTGGCATGTTGTAGCGATGATAGCTGCGCTTTTGCCAGTGCAAGCAATGAAGTGACTGATACCACGAGTGAGACTAAAACTTCTGTCATGGTAAAGCCAAGGTGTTTTTTACCTACGTGATTAAAGGCTTTCATGCACAATCCCCGCTCTGAAGCTGACTTTGGCCGCTCGGTAAAATGCATAAATTCATGTTTTCACCTTGACTGTTCGCCAATGAAATACTGGTTTTGGCTGTATTGCCCGTGGCACTGATGCTGATACTAGCCAGTCCTGTTACAGCAACCCCACGTGTCGGGGGCGTAAAAACCTTCAATTCGTTATCGTCGCTATCTTTAATGACCCAAAGTCCCGCTTCTGTTGCCGTGAGGGTAATTGAAGTGCTGCGTTTTATCGCTTCGCTGCGGGCAAATTTATAGCTAGAGACCAATTCATTCGCGGCAGCGGTTAGCTGTTCACGTGCCATAACATCGCGGTACGAAGGGAGGGCTAAGCTGCCTAAAATACCGATAATCGCGACGGTAACCATAAGCTCAACTAAGTTAAATCCTTGATTCCACGTGTTCGACATTTAATTTGTCCAACAATTGGCAGCAGGAGTTCGCACGCCTTTCTGATTAATGCTTAAGGTGCCACAGCTATCCGATTGGCGGCTGGTTGGGACTGCCGAGAGGGAGAAACTTAACTTGTCGTCCGCCGGTGTGTAGCTAAAAGTGTAGTAAGGACTGTTGGTTAAGGTTTGCGCAGCAGGATACTTACCTTGACGGGAATAATTGCGTTCTAATGCTTGCACGCTCGTCATCAAATATTGCTGGGCATCGAAACGACGACCTTGCTTTAGGTATTCGGAAAAAGAAGGGATAGCGATAGCGGCGAGAATGCCGATGATGGCTACGACGATCATGAGTTCAATTAAGGTAAACCCTTTCTCTATGCGGATGATAGAACTCATTAACAACTCCATTTGTGCTGGCTGATGCGTATTGCAGTTACTCATAAATACGAGAGTTAAACTGTTTCTTTTATGTTATGACAACGTTGTCATTTGATTTTATGATAATGTATTTGGGTTGACTTTAAAATGCAACAATTGGTTGATTATTAGTCTTTAACTCGATCGCAAATAGGGCGTTATTGTGGGCTTGGTCACGTATCTGATGTTGATATATCCTTATATAACAGTGGCTTAAGATGATTTTTTCAACATGGCTATCTTGTTATGTTACTTCGCGCTGACTTAGCATTTCTGGTTATTAAGAGCGATGTTTAGGCTCAATAGCCCGTTAGCTCCATATAACCCGTACCTGTATGGCTGCCAGAGAGTTGCACTGGGCCTTCCCAGTAGGGCGTTGATAATGGCATAGCGCTATTGGTATTGAGCGGGGTGATAGTGAGATCGATATTTTCGCTGGGGATTTTTACCTGCCAGCTAACGGGATAGTCGCCATTGACTGTGTGTTGCCATTTAAGAGGCGTCATCTGAATGTCATTGGGATTGTCAGTGGAATTGATGTTGCGCCCAGTGCCATCGGCAAACATTCTTCTGGCGCTATAAAATGCTGAGATAGGTGTATTCTTTGCGGACTCTGCTGAAGACTGATCCCGTAGCTGAAACAACATCAGCGTCGAGTCATCGTTTAACCTGAGCGCGAACCAATCCCAGCCTTGTTGCGTTTTAGTGAGAAATTGCGAGCTCCATTCTCTGTCGAGCCAGCCTTGGCCTGTGACTCGCTCCATTTTGCCATTGCGGTTGATTTCACCTGAAATTTCAATAAAGGGTTGGCTGTAATAGTAAGAGGCCACTTGGCCATCGCGACTTTTAAGGCTATAGCCGTTAGCGCCTTGGTATTGCAGTGGCGCTTGGCTATTCAGCTGAAGTCGATAGCTAAAATCAGGATTCTCCACCGTTAAGGTCGCGGGAAAGAGTGCATTGGTTTCGCTCTGCCAGTGCCAGTTATCGAGGCGGATTTGATAAGGATCTAATTTCACCTCGGCAAACTCGCTATGGCGGCGCGACCACTTTTCGTGGGCCAAGTGAGCATTACTCGAGGTTAATGCGCTGTGGGCCAAGTAAAGCTGCTGAGTCTCCCAAGTGGATTCACTTTTGGGCGTTGCATCTGTTACTTGCGGAACTATTATTTGTGGAGCGATTGTTTGCAGAGTTGTGGGTTTCAGGGCGACTCTAAACTGAGTCCACTGAGCGCCGAGTTGCTCACCTGTTTCTGTCGTTAAATTCGCGGTCAGATACCACCATTCCTGGCGAAAGCCATTGTGCGCCAAGTGATCCCGCGGAAATTCAAATCTATAGCCGGGAACAACAGGCGTAAAAGCTAAATCATCTTGATTAGTAGAGGTTTTCCCCACCACATTGGCCATGGATTTGGACTGAGTGTTTTGCGTTGATGGCGTTTTATCACAGCCGCCGATAAGCATTAACCCAACTACTGCCCATACAATACTGTTTAGATTGAGTGTTTTCATCACAGGGTCTCCTGCTGCAGACTGGCGACCAGTGGCTTGCGGGTTTGCCAATACAGCGGTAAGAGTACGGCTAAGGTGCAGGTGGTTAAGGCAATCAGTATTGCTTCGCCATAGGCTTGCCAATCCCAAATCATTTTTATCGTCCAGCCAAAGGCTTGCAAGGTGATCTTATTAATAAGCAGGTAACCTAACAGCGCGCCCGTTGGCATAGCGAGCAGGCAAGTGATCAGTACCACAATCAACATCTGCATAAACACCATACCGCGCAGAGCATTACGACTGACGCCGAGGGAATACAGCCGTGCCAGTGGCGCTTGCCTTGCCTGAGTCAACATTAAGCAGGCACTAAAGAGGCCAATCGCGGCGACAATCAAGGTTAAACTATTCAGCACTAAGGTAATGGAAAAAGTGCGTTTAAACATAGCGATAGCTTGGGTTTTAATCTTAGTTTGGCTGTAGATTTGTGCTTGGGATAAACCTAACTCAGTCGCCAGTTGGACTTGTAGTTGATCAAGCTGCGCTTCACTTATCCTACTGCCTTGCTCTTTACCGTGAAAACTTGCCGCTAAACTCACCGGCAGTACAGGTAACTGGGCCCGGTGCCAAAGTGGCTGGCTGATAATCACCTCGTTTCGGGTATTGCCGTGGTCATAATAAATGCCGCCAATAATGGCTTTGCTGTTACCTGTTTTCTCGAGCACATCCAATGACACAGTATCACCAAGCTGTAATTGGTATTTGATGGCAAGAGGTTCGCTCACCAATACAACGGGTGCATTAAAGTAGGATTGCCACAATGTGGGCAGGCTTTCCTTAAGCGCACTGGTGTGCCTAGTCGAAAATTCATCGCGGCTGAGTAGGCTCACCGGAATCGTCTGCTCGCTCGGATTATCCGTCGAAACTGGCAGTGAAAGCTGGGCTTCAATTTGCCACTGCTGATAAAGACCGCTGACTCTAGGATCGTGCATCAATTGGGTTTGAATAGTGTCGATACGCTGGCTCGGTGGGCGGATATAGAGATCGGCATGCAAGCGAGTTTCTAGCCAAGTTCGCAGGGTTTGTTCGAAGCTACCCACTAGGGTGTTCATCGACACATTGGCACTGAGCGCCAGTAAGATCGCCATCATAGCCAAGGAAAGCGGTGCAATAAGCTCACGGGTTTCGGCGAGCAGATATTGCCATAATCCAGGACGTGCCAAGGGCATTAACGCACTGACGCCCCAATGCAATAATTGTGGTAACAATAAGGGAATAGCGATAGCGACGATACCGAGCAACACTAAGCTGATGTTATAGCTTTGGCTGAAGGGAAACAGCAGAGCCGCTAAGGTCAATAAGCCACAGGCTAAGGCAAATTGAATGCTATGGTTTTTGCGGTGTGCCTGCATTTGCCGATAACGATTCGCCCCTTGCGCCAATGCTTGGCGGGTAAGATCTAAATACAAGGGCAAGCAAGCGGCGAGCGCGGCAATTAAGGTGAGGGCAATTGCCTCAAAAAGCCAAGTCCATTGCCAAATACCAGGGAGTAAGTGGGCGCCATACATTTGCTCTAAGGTCATGGCGACCATAGGTTGCAGCCAGTGGCTGAGTTGCAAACCACTGATAAAGCCCAGACTTGAGCCTATGACAACTAACAAAATTAATTCGAACATCAGTGCCGTCATCAAGGCGCGGCGCTCAATTCCCTGTTGTAATAACTGCACTAACAATTTTTGCCGCTTCATTAGGCTGTAGCGCACACCGTTGTAGGCGATAAAGAGGCCGACAACAAAGGCTAACATGCTCATGGCATTAAGATTAAGGTGAAAACTGCGGGTCAATGCTATCAGTGCTTGGCCTTGATCTTGCTGGCTAAAACTGGCCTTTTGCGGCGTAATCCCTAAAGCGTCGAGTTGGGATTTTAGTTTAGGTAGGTTTTCTCGCTCACTGAACATGGCGATATAGCTCAATCTGCCTTGCATGTTTAGTAATCGCTGGGCGAGGGACATATCGGCCAAGATGGCGCTGCCGAGACCAAAACTGTCATCAATTGCAATGACATCTAAGGTGCTATTTTCTAAAACAAGTTTACCGTCGGGTGCCACTTTGGCAGCTAGGCTGCGGCTCATGATTACTGTGGCTGCGCCGCTGAGGAGATCGGCAAGCGGTAAGTCATTCATCTGTGGCGAGGTGGCTGATTGTGTGTCGGTCGAGGCGTTACTTCTCGATTTTTGTAGTGTTAATGCAGCGATCAAATCGCTGCCTTCCAGTTGCCAGAACTGACCGTTTTTACTGGAGATTTTGCCACTTACGACGGCGAGACTCTGACTTAATCCGGCTCGTCTCAAGGCGAAATAGACAGATTCATCTAAAGTGTTTTGTCCAAGGGGCGGCGTGAGTAGCACATCGGCGCGTTGGCTCAAAAGCTCAGTCGCCTCGCTATAGCTGCGCACGGCATTGTCGTTGGTTGCCTTGACTCCAATGAGCAGAGTCACAGCTAAGGCGATACCGAGCAGAATGGCACCTGCTTGTATGGGCGCATGGCGATAATGGGCGATAAAAACCTTTAGGCTGAGCCACGTCAGCCTAAGCCCCGAGGGCGTCGCCTTAGTGAGCAGTTTATTGTTCATAGATAGCGACTGCACCTTGGGATAAATGCCAACGTTTTTGCATGAAGGCGGCGCATTCTTCGCTGTGGGTGACCATCAAGATACTAGTTTGGCTTTCCCGTGCCAGTTCACACAGTAGTGCCATCACTTGTTTGCCTGACACATCATCTAAGTTACCCGTAGGTTCGTCGGCCAGTAGCAAGGTCGGTTTATGGGCTAAGGCGCGGGCGATGGCGACACGCTGTTGTTGACCGCCTGACAGGGCTTCAACTTGGCGGTGAAGTAATGGCATCAGCCCAAGTTTTTCAACCAGATAGTCACACCAAGGCGACCATGGCTGCGCGGTTAAACTTAAGGAGAAGGCGATATTGTCTTTCACGTTGAGTGGCGTGAGTAAGTTAAATTGCTGAAACACGACACCTAAGGAATTACGTCTGAAACGGCTCCACTCTTTATCTTGCCAAGTTGAGGTGGATGCTTGTTCTAGCAAGATTTCACCCGAGTCTGGCATTTCAAAACCGGCGATCAGGTTGAGTAAGGTGCTTTTGCCGCTGCCGCTGGGACCTGTAAGCGCCACGGTTTCACCTCTGTGGATCTGTAGATTAACCGCTTGAAGTACTTGATGATATTGCTCACCATCGCGAAAGCCTTTGGTGACTTGGTTAAGCTTAGCGACGTCGGCCATTGAGCAACTCCTTTATATCCATTGGCGGCGGGTGTGGTAAGCCGTGTTTCAAACTGTGGCGGCAACTTACTTAGTGGCCGCAATTTAGCATTGCCATTCTATGTTCAAGATAAAGCATTTTCTATTCAGATAGATACTGATTTTTCTTGTAATAGGATCATCCACTGAGTAACAAAACATAAATCGTCATTTGGTGTAAAAATAGTCAACTGGATTAAATCCTCCGCGAACTGTGAGCAAACGGCTTGAGCTGACGCCGCATTTGTTGCATTCTGTGCGTCCTGTTAGCTTGGGAGTCAATCTCAATCTAGCAATCCGTTCGGATGAAGGTAGCAGGAGAGTGGGGAATTGACCCCACACCGACGAGGCAACTTTGGTTTTACAGAAGCGAGTCTTCTTATAAAAACAAAGCACTCTTTCAGGTGCCGATAGGCGTGGACTGTTACTGGACGAGCCTCTGGAGAGACTACCAGTTGCACTCATTGTGCAATCAGGTGGCGCCGAAGGCGAAAGTGTTGTGGTGTTATTGTATAACCTGCGACGCGAAACGCTCAGGCAAAAGGACAGAGGAGAGGATGACTGCACAGTCCCTGTCGTTTGTCGTCGTGGGCTATTTTTACTCTTTTGCTTGAGATGGAGCACTTTTGCTCTTATTGAAAGCACTCGTGTAGAGCTCTCGCTTGCTACGCTTTTAGCGTTCAGCTTAGGCGATTCTCGGCCGAGATTAGGTCAAAATAGTTTGCAATAGCGTCCGACTGCGGCGCGTCACAGCCATTTCTTTTCCTCCTCCGTTTATTAATTTTGTTGTTTAATATTCGAGGAATATCATGAGTTTTCAAGCTTTACTTGCCAGTATTAATGGCATCGTCTGGGGCCCAATTACCCTTTGTTTGCTGGTGGGTACAGGGGTTTACCTCACTGTGCGTCTCAAGCTTATCCAAGTATTTCGTCTGCCGATGGCGATGGGATTATTGTTTAAACCCGCCAAAGGTCATGGGGATTTATCTTCCTTTGCCGCGCTTTGTACGGCGCTGTCCGCCACTATCGGTACCGGTAATATTGTCGGCGTGGCGACGGCAATAAAAATGGGCGGGCCAGGGGCGTTATTTTGGATGTGGCTGGCGGCATTTTTCGGCATGGCGACTAAATATGCTGAATGTATGTTGGCGGTAAAGTACCGTACCACCGATGCGCGCGGGCAGATTGCGGGTGGCCCTATGTATTATATCGAACGCGGCCTTGGTCTACCTTGGATGGCGAAATTGTTCGCTCTCTTTGGGGTTGGTGTGGCCTTTTTCGGTATCGGTACTTTTGCACAGGTTAACGCCATCAGCGATGCACTGACGATTGCCTTTGAAGTGCCGACTTGGTTGACCGCGACTGTGTTGACTGTGTTAGTTGCCGCGGTCACTTTGGGTGGCGTCAAGCGCATTTCAAATGTGGCGCAAAAACTTGTGCCTGCGATGTCGATTGGTTATGTGCTGGCTTGCGTGTGGATCTTAGTCGGTTTCTCCGAGCAGATTTTACCCGCCTTAGCTTTAGTGCTTGAATCTGCCTTTACGCCACTCTCAGCTGCGGGGGGATTTTTAGGGGCGACAGTCGCGCAGGCGATTCAAATCGGTATTGCCCGCGGTGTGTTCTCGAACGAATCTGGATTAGGTAGTGCACCCATTGCCGCCGCTGCCGCTAAGACCAATGAACCCGTTGAGCAAGGTTTGGTCAGCATGACGGGCACCTTCTTCGATACCATTATCATTTGCACTATGACGGGGTTAGTGCTGATCATCACTGGGGTATGGAGTGGTGAGACTGCGGGCGCGGCGATGACGAGTGCTGCTTTTGCTCTGGGAGGCTCAGCGCTTGTGGGTCAGTATTTGGTGACGATTGCACTAGTGTGTTTTGCATTTACCACGATTTTGGGCTGGCATTATTATGGTGAACGCTGTTGGTATTACTTAGTCGGTGAGCGCGGGTTACGCATGTATCAAGTGGTGTTTTTGGTGCTGATTGCGGGTGGTGCTTTTATCAAACTTGATGTGATTTGGTTGTTGGCCGATACGGTTAATGGTTTGATGGCTATCCCTAACTTGATCGCCATTGTGGGCTTGAGGCATATCATTATCGCCGAAACCCAAAGTTATTTTGCTCGTATCTTACCTAATCAAACCTTAGAGACGGCTTCTTAGAGACGGCTTATTAGTATTGTTAAAACAATAAATTACTTCACATTATTTTAACTTTGACATTGTCGCCACTAAATTCTTCGTTTACTTTATAAGTGCTATTTTTAAATGCAGTGCTTATAAAATCGGGGGCTTTAGGGCGACACCATGGAAAAAAGTAAACTTCGTACTTTTCGCAGTAGGATTTTATCCCACATAGCCTTGCCTCTCATTTTAATTATGGCGAGTGTCTATGGTGTAAACGCTTGGTTTAGTTATATCTCCTCAGAGAATCGGCTTTACCATAGCCTGACACAAGAGGCGAGTCATTCGGCTTCTCGTCTGCAGTTTCTGCTCGAGCATGCGCAGGCCAAAACCCAAGGTCTTGCTGATTTTATTGGTTTTTTGTCAAGTAAAGAAGACATGAATGACACTGAGAGTGTTAAAAGTGTCTTGATGAATCGAGTCAAACGTAATCCTGATTTTTTTGGCTCCGCAGTCGCATTTAAACCTAATACCTTCCCCAATCGAAAGCTCTTTTCCCCCTATGTTTACCGCGACACCAGTGGCAGCGACGATCTCCATTATCTCGATATTGGCGCTGAAGGCTACGACTATACCGATGGCACTTGGGATTGGTGGAGCAAGGCTATCAATCAAGCGAACGGTTATTGGTCAAAGGCATACTTTGATGAGGGGGCGGGAAATATTCTGATGTTGACCTATTCGGCTCCTTTTGGTGCGGTAGGTAATTATTTTGGGGTTGCGACGGTTGATTTAGCCTTAGATGGATTGCCAAAACAATTGGGGATTGCACCAAATCGTCTGGTGGTTTTAGACGATCAAGGGCGGCTTATTTATCATATAGATAAAGAAAAAGTACTGGCAACGACTTCAGCCCAGTGGCTCGATAAGAATAAAGATAAAAATGCCGATTTTTGGACGCTACAGGATAAAAGGCTTGATGGTCAAGCAAGGTTTGTCGATAACCAAGATGTTGTTTATCTTGCGAGTATTGCGACTGTACCGCATTTAAAGTGGCGTGTGATTGTATTAGCGCCAGAACAAGATTTATTCAACTCCCTGCTTGATGATCTGGCATCTATCATCCTCAATTTAAGCTTATTAACCCTCTTATTATTGCTGACTTGTTATCTGGCGGCGAAACGGTTAACTCGGCCGTTAGAGCTACTCGAGTCGGGTATCTTGTCCTTTGGACAGGGTAAAACTCAGCAGCTTATTGTACCTAAAGGTGCCGTAAGTGAGATTGTGACGCTGAGTAATACCTTCAATCAAATGGCGGAATTACTTGCAGAACGTGAACAAGCCATTCTTGATTCCCGCGGTAATCGCTTTGCGCGCCTAATTGATGGTATGAGTGATAAATCTTTCTATTGTTCCCTCGAACCTAATGGCCAACTCGCCCAGGTTAGTGAGGGGGTAACTAAGGTGCTGGGGATCTCCCCTGATTTGCTCAAGCGCAAATATCAAAGGCTCTTCTCGGCTAATCCCCTCAATGAGAAGAATTGGGAATATACCGATTTAGCCTTAAAGGGCCAGAATGTGCCTTCGCATCAAGTGGAAATGCTGGATGAAAAAGGGTATTTAAGAAGGCTCGATGTCTTTATGCAGCCATTATTATCAGATACTGGTGAGTTAATGTCGGTGGAAATGTTATTTACCGATGTTACTGAGCAGTTTTCGGCGGCGGCTTGGTCAAATGCCGTGCTTGAGGCTGCGCCTGAGGCCATGTTGATTGTCGACCAACAGGGGTTAATCGTTTTTACTAACAGTCGTTGCCAGCAGCTTTTTGGATTTGATACAGGGGCTATGTTGGGTTTGCAAGTTGAGCAGTTACTGCCACAAGAATTGGGAACCCGACATGTTCTTGAGCGACAACAATTCCTTCGCGAAGGCCGCGATAGAGGCATGGCAAATGCGCGTCATGTTCGGGCTTTAAAAGCCGATGGTAATGAATTTATTGCTGAAATTGCGCTGAGTATGCTCCCTGCGGATGCGGATGGACAAAAGCAAGTTGCAGCTTCGATTCGCGATATGACGGATAAAATTGCGGTTGAACTTAAAATTCGGGAGAGTGAGGAGCGTTTTCGTGGATTGGTCTCCAATATCCCTAGCGCCGTATATCGTTTACGTATTGGCGATATTTGGGTAATGGAATATATCAGTGACAATATTGGTGAAATTACGGGATATGCCGCAAGCCAATTTATCAATAATCAGAATCGTACTTATATCTCTTTGATCATCGAGGAAGATCGGGGCTTCTGCCTGCACGAAATGGATAAAGCACTCGCACTTCAAGCTACCTTTGAAGTGGAATATCGTATCCGCCATCGCGATGGCAGTGTGCGCTGGGTGCATGAGAAAGGTAAGGCAAGTTATACCGAAGAGGGCGTTCCACTTTGGTTCGACGGCAGTATTGATGACATCACAGAGAGTAAGTTTGCTATAGGACAGCTAGAGGCTTCGCGCCTGCAATTGACCAATATTACAGAGTCTATTCCTTGTACCGTGTACCAATTGTTGTGGCACTCGCCTACTGATCGCAGATTTACCTTTCTCTCTGGTGCGGCAATGAAAATGCTGGGTCTACATCGTGATGATCTTATTAGTAATTTTGACATCATCGCTGAGCGGATTTTTGATGACGAAAGGCCGGATGTCGTGCGGGCACTTTCGGGTAAGAGTGAAGATAGGTTTCAATGGATCCGCGAGTTTCGTTATCGCCATCCCAATGGCAGCATACGTTGGATGGAAGCCGGTGCGAGCGGTCATTTGGGTGAAGAGGGTGGCATCACGTGGAACGGCTATGTGATGGACATTACCCAACGCAAAACCGTAGAGCAGGAGTTAGCCCTCAGTGAAGCGCACTTTAAGGCACTGTTTGATGGTGCGACCATTGGTATCGTCAATGTGGATGTTAAAGGCGTTATCTTAGATTGTAATGATCAATTCTGTGCCGATATGGCGCGGTCACGGGAGAGTTTACGCAATACCGCAATTTTTGAGGTCCTTAGCGCGCAAGATAAGCTTATCGCCAAGGAGCAATTTAAGGAATTGGTCGGTGGCAAAATTGACCATTATCGTGGCGAGAGAAGCTTTATTCGTCCTTCTGGTGCACCTTTATGGATGACGGTCAATGTGTCGGCACTGTTAGATGCCCAAGGACAATTTGAATCGGCTGTGATAAGCATGGTCGATATGACAGAGCTTAAATTACTCTCCGATGAACTGTTACTTGCCAAAGAGCAAGCCGATGCCGCCAGTAAAGCCAAAGGTGACTTCTTGGCGAATATGTCCCATGAAATACGCACCCCAATGAATGCCATTATCGGCATGTCGCAGCTGTGCTTGCAGACAGAGCTTGATCAAAAACAGAAAAATTATGTAGAGAAGATTGAGCGGGCATCGCAGTCTCTACTATCAATTATCAATGATATTCTGGATTTTTCTAAGATTGAAGCGGGTAAGCTCGACATAGAATCTGTGCCATTTCAGCTCGACACTATGTTGGAAGATCTCAGCGATATGTTTTCTGAGAAAGCCGCCCACAAACAGATTGAATTATTGTTTGCCGTTGCGCCCAATGTGCCTCGTTATCTGTTAGGGGATTCGCTGCGGTTAGGGCAAGTGTTGATTAATCTGATGAATAACGCCATTAAGTTCACCGAACGGGGTGAGGTGTTATTGTCGCTAAGCTTAGTTGAGCAGCAAGATGATGATGTTGTGCTGCGTTTTAGTGTGCGTGACAGCGGCATAGGCTTAACTGAGCAGCAGCAAGCAAAATTATTTAAATCCTTTACCCAAGCGGATACTTCAACCACCCGTAAATACGGTGGTACAGGCTTAGGTTTGGCTATTTGCAAGCAACTCGTTGAACTCATGGGGGGCAATATTGGTGTCGAAAGTCAATTGGGTCATGGCAGCACCTTCTATTTCACTGTGAAGTTACAAATTTCCGAGGGCCAAAAATTAGTGCTTGAGCAAGAGCTTGAGGGCATGTCTGTGCTGGTGGTAGATGATAACGCGACCGCCAGAGACATAATGCGTTCAACGCTCGAAAGTATGGGCTTTAGAGTCGATACGGTTCGTTCAGGTGAAGAAGCAATAAACCGCTGCTTACTGCAGACCTATGAAGTGGCATTAATCGATTGGAAAATGCCCAATATGGACGGGTTAGAAACCGCCCGTCAGATCCAACTACAGGCTAAGTCTCAGCCTAAGATCTTGATGGTATCCGCCCATGCGAATCATGAATTTATCACTCAAATTGAGCAATTAGCACTGGCGGGGTACATCAGTAAACCCATCAGCGCCTCACGCATGCTCGATGGCATAATGAATGCGATTGGCCGTGAAGGCATATTGCCAGTGAGACGCCGCACTGAAGAGCTGGCTCCGCAGTTATTATTGCCACTTCAAGGGAAACGTATCTTATTAGTGGAAGATAACGAGATGAACCTTGAAGTCGCCAGCGAGTTTTTAGAGCAAGTGGGGATTATTTTATCCATAGCGACCAATGGCCAAATAGCCTTAGATAAGCTATCCCAACAGCATTTCGATCTAGTGTTGATGGACTGCCAAATGCCGGTGATGGATGGTTATCAAGCCACTAAAGCAATAAGGAAAAGGCCTGAGTTGGCAAATTTACCTGTCGTCGCTATGACTGCGAATGCGATGGCTGGTGATAGAGATATGTGTCTTCGGGCTGGGATGAATGACCATATTGCCAAGCCCATAGAAGTGAATGTGCTTTATCAAACACTATTGAAATACCTCGGATCTTCTTCTGGAATTTCTGCAGCGATAAGGGCAGAAGCCTCAACTCGGTTAACTTCGTCCAGCGCACAGGGTGAAGTCAGCAATGGCGCTGATAAAACGGTATTGCTCAAGTGGCCAGAACACCCTGAGCTGGATATCGATAGAGGTTTGCAACTGGTGCAGCATTCGACGCGTCTTTATCAACGAATCTTTGATCGTTTCGTGAGCAGTCAACGTAATGTCGTGGAGCAGGTTCGCAAAGCCATCGCGGCGAATCAAGTCGAAGATGCCGTGCGTATTGCCCACACCCTTAAAGGCTTAGCGGGCAATTTAAGTTCGGCAAAATTGGTGGAATTAGCGCGTTTGCTTGAGTTGCATTTAACAGAGAAAGCGTCCTATGAAGATGAATTGATTCAAATTCAACCGCTAGTGGCCTCTATCTGCGATGCGATTGAACAGGCTAAGCCTGTGATAGTGAATCAAGCCGAACCTCAAGCCGTTGATTTATTATCTGCTGAAGATTTAAGGGCGGCATTACAGGCCTTGCGGCAGAACTTAGATGATGCCGATGCCAGCGCAGTGGCAAAAATTGATGCGTTAAAGCCGCAGGTAAGTAGTGCAATGTGGCAAGCGTTAAGCCCTGCCTTGTCTATGATTAATCAGTATCAGTTTGATGAGGCAATCGACTTAATTGACGATGTAATTACACAGTTAGGATAGAAAGCGGTAGTGCGAATTTATAATGCGTGACATTGAGTGGAGTTGTTAATGGAAAAAGCAACAATATTAGTCGTCGATGACACACCTGAGAATATTGATATTTTGATCGGTATTCTAGGTGATGATTACAAAGTCAAAGTGGCGATCGATGGGCCAAGGGCATTAGCGTTAGTGACAAAATCGCGGCCTGACTTGATTCTGCTCGATGTCATGATGCCAGGTATGAATGGCTATGAAGTCTGCAAGCTGCTAAAGCAAGAGCCGCTGACCAGCCATATTCCGGTGATCTTCGTGACCGCCTTATCTGAAATTGCTGATGAAGCCCAAGGTTTTGCATTGGGCGCGGTGGATTACATTACTAAGCCTGTCAGTGCGCCTGTCGTTAAAGCGCGAGTTAAAACGCATCTTGCGCTCTATGATCAAAAACGTCTACTCGAACAACAAGTTAAAGTTCGTACTCACGAATTAGAAGAAACCCGTTTCGAGATTATCCGTCGTCTTGGCCGTGCCGCTGAATACAAGGACAACGAGACGGGTCTACATGTTGTGCGTATGAGTCATTACGCCCGCATATTAGCGATAAAGCTCGGCTTACCGACAACCTTTTGTGACTTGATTTTTAATGCGGCGCCTATGCACGATATTGGTAAAATCGGTACACCCGATGCAGTGCTGAAAAAGCCAGGGAAACTTGATGCGCAGGAATGGGAAATTATGCAGCAGCACGCCGCCATAGGTGCAGAGATTATTGGTGAACATAGCGATCCGTTATTGCAAATGGCCCGTCGTATCGCCTTAACTCACCATGAGAAGTGGGATGGTTCAGGTTACCCCAATGGCTTGGTTGGCGAAGAAATCCCCCTTGAAGGGCGTATCACCGCGATTGCGGATGTGTTCGATGCGCTGACTTCGCAACGGCCTTACAAGCAGGCTTGGACGATTGAAGCAACTATGGAGCTATTTGAAAATCAAGCGGGAAAACATTTCGATCCTAAGCTGGTGGAGGAGTTCAAGCAAATCCTGCCAGAAGCAATTGCCATTCGAGATACTTATTTAGAAAATTGATGCTCGAAGTGCATTGACTAAGATAAAGGCGCCATTGGCGCCTTTATTCTGCTTCAATATTTTATACTCATCATATTAAATCAAAGCATTACGCTTCATCTAATGAGTAGGGCAGGGCTTGGATCGTTAAATGTGATTGTTCATCGTCGGCAAAACGCAGCTGAGTATCATTAGGCGTGTCATTAGGAAGTACGGCGGTTAACAAGACTTGATTGCCACGCTGTACAAACTCAATGATTTGACCGCCACGGCGAAAACTGTCTTCCATCGCGATTTCGAGGCCTGATGCTAGGGTGATTTGAAGACTAGTGTGACCGCGCAAAATATACAGGGCGCGTTTATTACCACCGCGATATTTCATGCGTGCTATGGTTTCTTGCCCCATGTAACAGCCCTTATTGAAGCTGATACCGTTAACCGCTTGTAGATTACACATCTGCGGTACGTACTGGCTGGCATGGCTGGCAGCAAGGTTGGGGTAACCTGCTGCAATCTCTAACGCTTGCCATGCACTGGCGTCAAATACACTCAGTTCCGATTGCGCAACTAAAGCCGCTGCGGCATCTGGTGTTAATACTAAAATAAAACGTTCAGCGTCTTTTAAAATCGCCCCGTTTTCAATGAGTGTAAGCTCTTGCTGAATGTCACCAAAATGTTTGTTCACGAATTGGCTTGCCTGTTCACCGGCAACCCCGAGCAGAGTCCACTCCGCGGATGCATTGCTTAAGGTGGCTTTACTAAACACGGCATATTTTTGTAACTGGGGTAAATCGACCTCGATGGCATCCTTTGGCATCAACATAAAGAGTGCATCTTGAATGGCAAAGGTTCTGAAACTGGCCAGCATTTTACCTTTAGGATCGCAATGCGCGCCCCAGCGCCATTGGTCATCGGCTAATGAGCTGATGTCTGTGGTCACTTGGCCATGGATAAAACTGCGGCCTTGTTCTCCAACGACTTTGATGAGGCCCAAATGAGATAAGTTGGCAAGCATAAGTGGAGGCAAGGTAGCGTCCAGATCCCAATGGGGCGTAGAAACTGAAATAGTCATAGCGAGATCCTGAAAATGAAGACGATGTGAGAGGCTAGATTGTAACGGAATTCCAGTTGGCTCAAAAGCATAAGGCGCACATATCTGTGAATGATCTGTGCGCCTTAATATGTGTGCTTTAGTCGATAGGCTTAAAGCGAGTGGAGTTTAAAGTTTAAAACAGCACGCGGGTACGTAATGTACCTTCAATGGCTTTGAGTTCAACTAAGGCTTCTTCCGCTTGAGTTGTATCTACTTCCATCACGACATAACCAATTTCTGCGGTGGTCTGCAAATATTGGGCGGCGATGTTGATGCCTTTTTCCGAGAAGGCTTGGTTGATCTTGATCAACACGCCCGGACGGTTTTGGTGAATATGCAGCAAGCGCGAGGTGCCTTTATGGGTTGGTAATGACACTTCAGGGAAGTTAACTGCAGAAACGGTTGAGCCGTTGTCTGAGTATTTAGCGAGCTTACCTGCGACTTCGATACCAATGTTTTCTTGTGCTTCGGCCGTGCTACCGCCGACATGCGGCGTGAGTAGAACATTGTCTAAACCGCGTAGGGGACTGATAAATTCATCGTCATTCGATTGTGGTTCAACGGGGAACACATCGATTGCGGCACCAGCGAGGTGACGTTCTTTTAACGCAACGGTTAAAGCTTCAATATCGACTACAGTACCGCGTGATGCGTTGATAAAGATGCTGCCCTTTTTCATTGCTGCAAACTCGGCAGCGCCTATCATGTCTTTTGTTTGTGGAGTTTCAGGGACATGTAAGCTTACTACATCAGCTTGTGCTAATAGGAGTTCTAACGAATGGACTTGTTGTGCGTTACCTAGTGGCAGTTTGTCTTCGATATCGAAGAACACGACACGCATACCTAAGGTTTCCGCCAGAATGCCAAGCTGAGTACCAATATGGCCGTAACCAATCACACCTAAGGTTTTACCACGCACTTCATAGCTGCCCGCTGCGGTTTTCATCCAGCCGCCACGGTGAGCGATAGCGTTGCGTTCAGGGATACCCCGCATCAACATAATGATTTCGCCAATCACGAGTTCTGCAACACTGCGCGTGTTTGAGAAGGGGGCGTTAAATACTGGGATACCAAGGGATTCGGCGGTGGCAAGGTCAACTTGGTTGGTTCCAATACAGAAACATCCAATCGCGATTAACTTCTCGGCACGTTTCAGCACCTCAGCAGTTAATTGGGTACGCGAACGAAGTCCCACAAAATGCGCATCTTTAATGGACTCAAGTAAGGCTTCATCGCTTAAGGAAGCTTTGTGGTATTCGATATTGGTGTATCCCGCACGTTCAAATACATCGACCGCAGATTGGTGGACGCCTTCCAACAGCAGGATCTTGATCTTATCCTTGTCCAGCGAATGTTTCGCCATGATATGGGTACCCTCTAATTAATAGAAATGTTTCTTATGATATGCTCACAACCTTCACCCACCAAAGTAGCACTTTTTTTGCTCAGTGTGGAGGGCTAGATGGCTAAAGTTAATATTCTAAATTTAGAACAATATCGCATAAGAGGAAGAAACATTGAATAACAAAATCGCATGGTGCGGTATTTACCTCTCAGTTTTGGTGTGGTCGGCGATAAAACCCGCAGATCCTTTCACGTGGTGGCTCGAAGCCTTGCCTGCATTGATTGCTGTACCGATTTTATTCTTTACTCGCAAACGTTTTCCACTGACACCTTTAGTGTATTTTCTCGTCTTAATACACTGCTGTGTGTTGTTTGTAGGCGCTCATTATACTTACGCTGAAGTGCCGTTATTCGACATGATTGCCGATTGGATGGGTTCAGAACGTAATAATTACGATAAAGTAGGTCATTTTGCGCAAGGTTTTATCCCAGCCATGCTCGCCCGTGAAATTATGTTGCGTAATCAAGCTGTCAAACCTGGGGCTTGGTGCGCGTTTCTTGCCACTTGTTTTGTGCTCGCTTTTTCGGCGTTTTATGAACTGATCGAATGGTGGGTTGCCGTGGCAACTGGCGAAGGGGCTGAAGCCTTTTTAGGTACTCAAGGCTATGTATGGGATACCCAATCTGACATGTTTCTTGCCCTCATTGGTGCAATTGTCGCGTTAGCTTTACTGTCTCGTTTTCAAGATAAACAAATCGCGAGACTCAAGCAGAGGATTTAGCGGCTAAAAGTGGGTGATGCTCTCTGTTCGAGTTGTAAGACTTTCTTCTCTGAAATATATGGTGTGAGTGTGATGACATTGAGTTGTCATACTTTAGTGTTGTTATTGTGTTTTCTTTGTGTTGCAACTTTGGATTGATAACGTCATAGTTGGAAAGTATTAGGTGCTGGGCGTTGGCCAAGTAAAACGGTATTTTTGACTGTTATTCCATTTTATTGTGGTGAGTTAGTCGAACCTACTAGCATTAAACAGGGAATAGTACATTTGGGTGATGTTTTTCAATCGTTAACTAGTCAGAATTAACTAGGTTAATGGAATGTTGAAAAATCTAACTAAAAAGACGAGTCAAACATACCATTTTGCAATAGAGAATACTTTTCAGGGAGGAGAGTCATTGAGCACAATTAATGAATTGGTTTTTTTACACCAAATGGCCGCGCCATGTCATTTAGCGTTACTCGCTGAATCCATTGGTTTGAAAACGCGTATAGTAAAGCATGCGGCTGAACTGGATTTAGACAAGAGTCGCCGTAGTTTTTATCTGATCACCCAAAAAGGTTCAGCATTAGATAACAAAGGGATACCTCTGTTAGCTTCGCGATTAGTGTCACATTTTCCTGTGGCGCTGTATCAAGTTGAGCGTGACTCCTTAGACCAAGAATCTGCAATGTTGCTCGGCATTCGAGGTATTTTATTTGCCGATCAACGTATGGATCTGATGTTAACGGGTTTACGTAAAATGGTGGCAGAGGAACTTTGGTACGATAGAACTTTACTAAGCAAAATGTTCCGCCGTGTTGTACAAAAGTTAGAAGGTAATAATGAAATGCCCTCTGATACTGTAGCTATGCTGCAGATGCTGACATCCCGTGAACGCACTATCATTCAATTCGTATCGAGTGGTGCGAGAAATAAAGAAATCGCTCATAGGTTATGTATCAGCGAACATACAGTGAAGGCACATATTTCTTCTATTTTCCGCAAGACCCAGTCTCGTAATCGGGTTGAGCTTTTACGTTGGGCGCAAACCTATCAAACTCACTTTGAGCTGTGCAGTTAGTCAGTTAAAGATATTGGTCGTTAGCTTTTCGCTGTGAGTGGTTAATGTTAATGATTACTAGCATATCAACATAGAAAAGCGGGAATGTTTATTTAAACATTCCCGCTTTTTGTTTAACACCCTTTTTATAAACCACCACCAAAGAGTTTAGCTGTGGTGGTTTAACAGTATTGACTAGTATTGCACTACAGTGGCAACGTTCATATTGCCTGATTGGTTCACGTTGATGCTGTTGTTAGTGCCCGCTTGAGAACCTAACACTAAGTTGTCATTACCCGTTTGAGTGATTGACAGGCTGTTATTGTCACCGCTAACGCCAAATGAATTTGAAGCAAATGAAGTGTCGTTATCGCCGCCTACCCAGTTACCGTTACCTGATTGAGTAATTTGCGCGGTGTTTTCATCACCTTCAATAATCAGGTCAATAACGTTAAGATCGCCACTTTGAAGTGCGCTGACATCGGCATTGTTGTTGCCAGCAACAGAAATCAATGTTTCGTTCTCAGCGCCATCTTGCTCAACATCAACTTCGTTATCGCTTCCCACGGCATCTACATAAGCAAAGTTCTCATCGCCTTCTTGGCTAACTTCAATACTGTTATCTTCACCATCAGCGAAGGCAATGATTTCGTTGTTATCGCCTTTAGAGGATAAATCGAAGTCATTATCTGTACCGTATGCACCAAAGGTTGCGAAGTTCGCATCGCCTTTTTGTTTCAAGTCAACGTCGTTGCTATCGCCCCATACTTGGAACTCTGCACCGTTGACATCGCCTTTTTGAGTGATAGTAATATCGTTATCATCACCTTGGATATCGGCCACTAAAGTATCACCGATAGTGTTGCCGCTGCCATTTTGGGTAATATCGACACTGTTGTCATCACCCGTAGTCATAGCAAGATAAGCCGTGTTGCCGGTACCTTTTTGATCCATTGAAATATCGTTTTTGCTGCCCGCCAGTGCGTAAACGAAGCCTACATGGTTATCACCCTTTTGGACCATGTCTACTTTGTTGTTGTCGCCTGCAATACCCTTAGCCGCGCCAAAGTTGTTGTTACCCGCTTGATTAACAGAAACGTCGTTGTTGTTACCCACGTTAGCGGTTAAGTCGAGAGCGATTAAACCCGCTTGGTTGTTGTCACCGATTTGTGTGATTTTACCGTCGTTGTTGCTGCCTTCAACGCGAAAAACTGCAAAGTTTGCGTCGCCTTCTTGCTCAACAAACACGCTGTTTTCAGCGCCAGTGATTTCAACTTGGCTTTCGTTGACTTCGCCTAATTGGTTAACGAATACCGTGTTATCGTTACCAGTAACATCGCTACTGCTTTGGTTAAAGAAACCATCTTGCGACACATTTACATTGTTGTTGTCACCTAAAACATTTGCACTTGCCACATGCCAGTCAACTTGTTGCGTTATTTGGACCTTGTTATCATCACCCGTTGAATTAATAGCCGCTTCATGCCACACACCGTCTTGGATGACGGTTGCGGTTTGATCTCTACCTGTTTGTACAACCGCTGCAGCGTTAAGGCCACCCGTTTGTGAGACTAAAGTGTCTTGGGCTTGACCTGACTGTACTACGCTAATTTCACTCACTGTACTGGCAGCAAAAGCTTGACCGCTTAAACCTGTTGCAATGGCCAAAGCAATAAGTGATTTTTTAGCTTGTGATTTCATGTGACGCTCCCTGTTTAATATTGAGTTATTGAGATTGCAGCACCATCCGCAATCTGTTGAATCGAAAAGTTGCCGCTTCCTAGTTGGTTCAGTTGCACGAGATTGTCATTGCCAATTTGTGTCACTGAAGCCGTATTTTGACTGCCGACTTGCAGTAGTTGGACTTCATTGTTTGAACCAATCTGTGTGATTAGCGCATCGTTATCATTGCCCACTTGTGTTACATCGGCCTTGTTATCGCTGCCTGACTGGAACAGTAATCCTTGGTTGGCAGTGCCTTGTTGAACCAGCTCGATAAGGTTATCGCGACCGGAACGTTCCAGTAATGCCTGAAGGGTTACGGGTAACTCGTTGACATGCAGCTCTTGTGCTGAAGTCATACAACTACAGAGCAAGATCAGCGGCACCAAAAAGCGTATAGAGGTATTTGGCACGGGTGACTCCTTGCATCAAATATCTTGGGCTGCTTAAAGCAACTTGCATCCCAAATTCAGACCTGAAGATACGAGTCCCGTTAATATGTCGCAATTGGCCAAACGGGTATTTATTCTAGAAAGGATTAACGGAAGGTAAATGATAGCTATATTTATATCGTATTGATTAAATAGATTTTATATGTTTATTGATGTGTTTTTATTTAAGGGGTCTAGCCTAGTTGTCCTAGTAGTTAAGTCGTATTTGTTGTGAAGCGAGTATTTGATTTTTAAACAATGCAATAACAAGTGAAGGGAAATACATCGACTATCGCGTTTGCATTTTCTTGATAAAAAAGCACGCGTTTGTGCCAGCGAGAAACTGCTGAGGAGTTTAATTAACTGTAGCAACCTATGTCATTTACCCTGTGTGCAACAACAGGCTTCTTGTCCTTGCGGTAATGAATCCTAGGTTAAACAAAGGGACATTACTGTGAGCGGAAAATTAACCATTATTATGATTGAATTCTTTAATGGGGTAGAGAAAAGATTAATACTACTGTTTTATGCGAGATCAGTGCTTTTCTGGTTTATTTAATTCTTCATGGAATGCTTCGGTACTGATTTGGCTTTTACGGTCTTCCAGTTGTTGCATCGCACTGTTATTACTCACAGTTAACGCATTGAAGCGAGTATTGATATCGTCCATTTCGTTAATGTATTCAGGATCGGTTTTCTCTTTATTTTGCCAATAACGTTTACGTTCTAATTTCTGCAATTCACTGGCGCGCAGAATTTCAAAATAGCTATTTTCCTGCTTAAGACGATATATCTCGCCGTCGAGTAATTGCAATAATTTTTCTTTAGAAATGGTTCGGCTATTCAGTAGAGTGTGTAAGGGATCGACAGGAATGTCCCTTTTATCAGAGTCTACTTCAGTCGTTATCCCTAACTGGTATTCGATTTTATGTTGGCTAAATTCCTGCGGACAAGCGGTTTGGCTAAAGACAATTTTGTCATCTTTACGGCATTTATAAATGGTATTTGCCTGTATTGCAGTGGGCAAAATAACACAAATTAGGGTGAGTATCAGTCTTGCCATGAGGCCACAAATCCTTTGTACACTTGCATAGCTATTATGATTTAATTGTTTGATTAAGCATGATAAATAATGATTATGACGTTTATATTATTATGCCTTTATAACCGTTTTTTATTAGGCTTAACCGGCTGTTAAGCCCAATAAATTAAAGGATTAGCCATGCATCATTAGAAGGTCAAATTCACTCGTCAATGTCTGCCGCTAATCATTTACCTTAAATTAACATCTGCATCATACTATGGCGTAAATTTAGGGATAAAACCAGTTTTTTGACGCTTCAAATTTTTGGCGCTGGGATTGATTCTAAAGAAGAAAATAGCTTCTGGTCGAGCATTGGGTAAATAAAAAGGAGCGAGTGCTCCTTTTTATTTATTGATAACGCTTAAGAGATTAGCGATCGAACCTTAAGTTGTCGATAAGTCGCGCTTTACCTATATAGGCTGCGGCCAAAATGACTAAGGTTTGGTCTTGGCTCTGTGCTTTCTCAAGCGTGTGGGCATGACGAATTTCCAGATAATCCGGCGTAAAGCCAGCCGCAATTAAACTGACTTTCGCTTGCTCGGTGACAGCATCAACACTCTGACCTTGTTTGATCCCTGCAGCCATAGCATCTATCGCCTGTTTTAATGCTGGTGCAGCGGCTTTTTCTGCGGCGGTGAGATAACCATTGCGCGAACTCATGGCTAAACCTGAGTCCTCACGTATGGTATCAACACCGATAATCTCAATCGGTAATGACAAGTCTTCAACCATAGTTTCAATGACTAATAGCTGTTGATAGTCTTTATTGCCAAAGAGTGCCACATCGGGCTGTACTATGTTGAATAGTTTACAGACGATAGTCGCAACGCCTCGAAAATGCCCCGGACGGCTAGCGCCGCAGAGCAGATCTGAAATACCTGGCACTTCAACATAGGTTTGTTGCGCTAAGCCCTTGGGATACATCACGGCTGGCGTTGGGGTAAACAGCAACTCAGCGCCCGCGGCGGTGAGGGATTCACTGTCGGCGGCGAGTGTGCGTGGGTAGGCATCGAGATCTTCGTTCTGGCCAAACTGCATTGGATTGACGAAAATCGATACCACCACATGATCACAACGTTTAGCCGCTTCTTTCACTAAGGTGATGTGTCCCCGATGGAGATTGCCCATGGTCGGCACAAAGGCGACAGTTTCGCCCTTGGCACGCCATGCACGCACTTGAGTGCGAATATCATCAATATGGGCGCTAGTGATCATTGAGCCTTACCTTGCATAAATCTGTTATTTGTTAAAAGTGTGTTCTTCGCCAGGAAAGGTTCCTTGGGCAACTTCGTCGATATAAGCACGTACCGCAGAACGAATTTCACCGGTTTGTTTTAGGTAGTTTTTCGAGAAACGTGGAATGTAACCACTTGAAATACCTAACACATCATGCATCACCAAGATTTGTCCATCAGTCGATGCGCCTGCGCCAATTCCAATGACTGGAATCGTTAAGGCTTGAGTGATCGCCGCAGCGAGAGGCGCAGGGATACATTCCACTACGAGTAGTTGAGCCCCCGCGGCTTCTAAAGCCTTAGCTTCGTCGAGGATGCGCTGGGCATTTTCGGCATCGCGGCCTTGCACTTTAAAACCACCAAACACATGAACCGACTGAGGCGTTAAGCCTAAGTGGGCACATACAGGAATACCGCGTTCGGTGAGCTTAGTGACGGTTTCGAGTAACCAGTGTCCGCCTTCGACTTTGACCATGTTCGCGCCAGCTTGCATTAACTCAGTGGCGTTGACCATAGCTTGTTCTGGCGTGGCGTAACTCATAAAGGGCATATCGGCGATCAGCAGGGCACGTTCTATACCGCGACGAACACAGCGAGTATGGTAAGCGATTTCTGCAGTAGTGACGGGCAGGGTATCGTCATGGCCTTGGAGAACCATTCCCAAAGAATCGCCGACCAGCAGCACATCGACACCTTCGCTATCGAACGCGCTGGCAAAACTGGCATCATAGGCTGTCAGTGCCGTGAATTTTCTACCTTCCTGTTTGTATTTCAACAGGGTTGAGCTAGTAATTTTAGACATATGGATGATCTTCAAACCAAATAGAAGTGGTGTTATAAGCTAACTGAGGACGGACTTCAATGATCAATGCCCAGTTGTTGTAACTCGGCCAACATTTTTGTATCGATAAGACTGTCGATGGCAGTGTTGCACGGCAGAATCAGATCCGGTGCAATTGCGGCTAAAGGCACGAGCACAAAGCTGCGCGTTTTCATGCCGTAGTGGGGCACTTTGAGTCTAGGAATGTCAATGTTCTCATTACCATACAAGAGTAAATCGAGATCTAAGGTTCTAGGCCCCCAACGCTCTAGGCGGACTCGACCTTGGGTGTTTTCAATATGCTGCAGTGCATCGAGTAAAGCTAATGGCGCAAGATCAGTATCGAAACTCGCCACCGCATTTACATAATCGGGTTGCACGACATCGCCCATGGGCGTCGAATGGTAATAGGGAGAAACGACGAGACTATTGCCTAAGGCTAAGGCGGACAATGCCGTCACGGCATTGTCCAATTGCGCCTTGGGATCGTCGAGATTCGCGCCTAATGCGACGTAGACGCGGGGCATTATTCAGCCGTTTTAACTTTAGGTGTGCCACTCGCTTTAGGTGCGCTCGTCGGCGCTGAACCATCGGCATTTGGTGCACGAGGACGGCGACGACGTTGGGTGGCATTACGGTTGCGGTTTGGCGATTTACTGCCGCTACGCGCTATGGCTAAACGTTCTGTTTCATCGGCTTCGACAAATTGTTGCCACCAAGCGGCACTTTTAGCGACATTACCCGCTTCGACTTCGCCCCTGAGTAAGAGTAAATCGTATGCTGCTCTAAACTTAGGGTGTTCCATTAGTTTAAAGGCGCGGGTGCCTTGGCTACGATCAAAGCGTAACTGTAACTGCCAAATGTCTTTTGCTGGCGTACTAAAACGGCGTGGAATACTAATGGTTTGGCATTGCTGCTCCATCACATCGCCCATGGCGGCAAAGAAGGCATCATATAACGTCAGGCCACTTTCAACCGCGATATCCTCGGCGCGTTGACGCAGTGGATACCAGAGAAGCGCAGCATAGAAGAATGAAGGTGTGACCGGCTTATCTTCGTTAACTCTTTGATCTGTGCTCTTCATGATGGCTTGCACCATTTTCATGGTCGTACCTTTAGGATCATCTTTTAGCAGAGCGGCCACTTGCGGAAACAGCGGCGCGAATAACTTGTATTCTTGCATTAATTCGAAGTTGGCTAAGGCTTTGCCTGCAAAGAAGAGTTTTAACACTTCTTCGTACATGCGTGCTGCTGGAATATCTTTGAGCAGCGGCGCTAATTGTTTAATCGGTGCGGCTGTGACGGTTTCGATACCCATGTTGAGTTTAGTGGCGAAACGCACCGCCCTTAACATACGCACCGGATCTTCACGGTAACGGGTTTCAGGATCGCCGATTAATCTTAGTGTGCCAGCTTTGAGATCGGCCATACCGCCGCCATAGCTGCGAATCGAGTAATCGCTGATATCGTAATAGAGGGCATTGACGGTAAAGTCGCGGCGCTCGGCATCTTCATCGATTTCGCCATAGACGTTATCGCGCAGCAAACGCCCTTCGGCATTGGCTTTAGAGACTTTCTCATTACTTTCGCCGTGGTGACCACGAAAGGTGGCGACTTCAATCACATCGCGGCCGAAAACAATGTGCGCTAAGCGGAAACGGCGACCGACAACACGGCAATTACGGAATAATTTTTTGATTTCTTCTGGTGTTGCATTGGTCACTATGTCGAAATCTTTCGGTTCAATCCCTAAGAGTAAATCGCGTACACCGCCGCCGACTAAATAGGCTTTAAAGCCAGATTTATTCAGTCTGTATAATACCTTAAGGGCATTCTCGCTGATTTGTTTGCGCGAGATGGTATGGGCATCTCTTGGTACTAACTCTAAACTCAAAGCACCGGAACTTTGTTCAGGTGTTGTTGGTTCAATCTGAGCTGGAGTCGGAGCGGTCGTTTTAGGCGCGTCTTCAAATAGCTGTTTGCAGAATTGGCTGATACGGCGAAAAATGGGACACCTCGAAATATGATCTGTTATTTGATTAAAAATCTGGCGGCTATCATATACCAAATGCGGCCTAATGAGTATATCAGGGCTCGATCAGTATCTCAGATTGTTGCGGTATAGTGGATAATTGAAACTGATCCACGGCTTGAGCGAGCATTTGCGCCACAGAGCCGCGGGTTTCGACGGGTGTTTGGCCTAAAAATGCCAGTGCCGCATTGAGGCTCGCCTGTGGATTAAGTGTATCAATTGCCTGTGCATGATTCTGTTTTGAGAGCTTAAAGCCTTTACTTATGCAGGCGAGTGGCAAGTGCAGCCATTGCGGTGCGGCTAAACCAAAGCTTTGATACAAACTCAGTTGGCGACAACTGGCCTCGATTAAGTCGCAGCCTCGAACCACTTCGGTGACCCCTTGATAAGCATCGTCGAGTACCACGGCCAGTTGATAGGCGTACAGACCATCACTGCGTTTGATGATGAAATCCTCTGCGGCAAAATGGCTATCTACGCAAATATGGCCCATTAGATTGTCATCAAATTCTTGCACTTGCGCCGTGTTGACGATTCGCACCGCACCCGACCTAACAAGATTTGCAGACTGGGTTTGTGGCAATCGGTGGCAGCGGCCATCGTAGACGCCGCCCATGGCTTGAATTTGCTTGCGACTACATTGGCAGAAATAGGCTTTATCTTGGGCGAGCAGCAAGTCAATTTGCGATTGATAAGCCGCTGTGCGCTGGCTTTGATACAGAGGCATATCATCCCACTCAAATCCATAGGCTTCTAAGGTGCGTAAGATATCATCGGCGGCGCCTTTGACTTCCCGCGGTGGGTCTATATCTTCGATGCGAATTAGCCATTTACCCTTTAGCGAGCGGGCGCGCAGATAGCTGCCAAGGGCGGCGATAAGCGAGCCAAAGTGCAAGGCACCCGAAGGCGAAGGCGCAAAGCGGCCGACATAGGGCTGGCTGGATAAATCGGAATGTAATGGCTTTGACATAACAACTAGATGGCGTTTTAAAGTCGCGACGGTAAAAGTGGATGTATTTTAGAGGGATGCTAAGAGAAAAGCGAATCGGGGTAAATTGGAGTGAGCTTGGCGTAAGCTCGTCGAGTTTACGAGTTGCTAGAAACAAATAGGCGGGGAAATCCCCGCCCAGTATGATTGATTAACCAGCCATTTGTTTCTCTTTGATCTCTGCAAGCGTTTTACAGTCGATGCATTGATCGGCTGTTGGACGCGCTTCGAGACGGCGGATGCCGATTTCGATACCGCAAGAATCACAGAAGCCGAAATCGTCTTCTTCAATTTTTTGCAGTGTTTTTTCGATTTTTTTGATCAGCTTACGTTCTCTATCGCGAGCACGAAGTTCGAGGCTGAACTCTTCTTCTTGTGCTGCACGGTCAACAGGATCGGGAAAGTTTGCGGCTTCGTCCTGCATGTGGCTAAGAGTACGGTCGACCTCTTCACGCAACTGATTGCGCCAAGCTTCAAGAATTGTCTTGAAGTGACCCAGTTGCTTAGCGTTCATATACTCCTCACCCGGCTTTTCCTGGTAAGGATTTACACCTGCGATAGCGAGTACGCCAAGTTTTTTGGTGCCTTCAGGCATAACGCATCTCCTGTAATCATTTGCGTTTGTAGGGCGTCCTTAAGAACGGCCGCTATCTATAGCAGAATCTTCACATCGAGGCAAACTTTTCATTCTGCTTTGATTGAATTTTTTGACTATGTTCGCTAATTCAAATGAAATCAAATTTAACTCAGCCTTAACATCATACTCGTACATCGCAGGCTTGGGCTAGGTGAATCTCTGTAGGGGAGATTTTACAGCGATAGGCTAGCACTTCAACGCCGGATAATACAGCCATTTTCAGTAACTTAGCATATTCAGGGTCGATATGTGCTGCGGGGGCAACACTGAATATTTCACTATGCTGCACCACAAATAGCAATACGGCTCTATGGCCTTGGCTCACCATGTGCATCAATTCACGTAAATGTTTTTGACCGCGTAGGCTTACAGCATCGGGAAAATAACCTTGGCCATCTTCGAGCAAAGTACAACTTTTGACTTCTATATAACAGGCGGGTTTTTGAGCACCCTGTAGTAGGATATCGATGCGACTATTTTCATCACCGTATTTGACTTCACGGCTGAGGCTATCATAACCCGTGAGTTCCTTGATGATACCTTTATTGATGGCTTCTTCGGCTAAGGTGTTCGCCTGACCCGAGTGGATACCGATTAAGCCTGCATCTGGCGTGGTCATCAGTTCCCACGTATGGGCATATTTACGTTTAGGGTTATCAGAGGTAGAAAACCATACGGTTTCACCGGGATACAGGCAATTACGCATAGAGCCGGTATTGGGGCAATGTAGGGTGATCTCACTGCCGTCGCTTAACTGCACATCGGCCAGAAAACGTTTATAGCGGCGCAGTAAAATGCCCTGTTGTAGTGGCGGAGTAAATTCCATCGGTAGACCTATCTCGGCTGTTCTAGGTCGCAAAGCCTAGCAAATTTCGCAAATGTTTACAGATTTTACCTGAGTAACTTCAGCCAATCGCTTTGCGTCATCGTCTGCTAGCAGTAAACTGCCGCCATAAAGTTTGTTCTGATTGCTGATTGATTGTTCTGATTGATTATTCTAAAACGAATCGAAAAATAAGGATCCCTAATGAGTGAACTAAAAGTAACTGAATTGATGAAAGTGCAATTAACCAAAGAGGCACCCGCCGCGCACTGGGGCAAGGCTGATGTAACTTATACTGCCGACGGTGCGCAAATTCATTTAGCAGGTGGCGATGAGCTGCGTCAAATTCAAATGGCGGCCCGTAAACTGCGCAATCAAGGTATTAGCTGTGTGGAATTAGCTGGGCAGTTTTGGGACCTCAATAGCCAATGGGTGTTTGCCCAAGGTTTCGCGACGGCAAAACCAGGCTATCAAATTTATTGGTGTGGTGATGAGTCTGTGCAAGCAGAATTGCAACGTCGACTCGATGTGGCGACTTTTGCCCGTCAACTGATCAACGATACGCCTGAGAACCTGTCGCCAGTGAAACTCGCCCAACAAGCAGCAAAATGGTTGGCTGAGGTTGGTGGCGACAAGGTGAGTTATCGGATTATCGAAGGTGAAGCGCTGCTTGAAGAACAGTGGATTGGTATCCATGCCGTCGGTCGCGGCAGTGAGCGTCCACCGGCAATGTTAGAGTTAGACTTCAACCCATTAGCCGCCGATGCACCTGTGTCTGTGGCGCTTGTGGGTAAAGGGATAACCTTTGATTCTGGCGGCTACAGCATCAAAGCTTCTGAAGGCATGTTAGGCATGAAATGCGATATGGGCGGCGCGGCGACTGTGACTGCAGCACTTGGTTTAGCGATCAAGTCTGGCCTCAACAAACGCGTTAAACTCTTTTTATGTTGTGCTGAAAACTTGATCAGCGGTCGCGCCTATAAGTTAGGTGATATTCTGACCTACAAAAATGGTGTAACAGTTGAAGTGGTGAACACAGATGCGGAAGGGCGCTTAGTGTTGGCCGATGGCCTACAAGCTGCATCTGCTACAGGCGCACCTTTTATTATCGATGCAGCGACCCTTACAGGCGCCGCTGTGATGGCGGTGGGTTCTAACTACAACGCGATTTTCTCGCCACAGGCGGATGTGTTGCAACTGGCCCAGCAAAAAGCCACTAGCGTTGCCGAGCGCGTATGGCCGCTGCCGCTGGATCCTTGGCACAAAGAAATGTGTCCATCTGCCTATGCTGACACCGCAAACAGCCGCGCAATGAAAGGCGGCGGTGCAGGTGGTGCTTCTAATGCCGCTGGTTTCTTATGGCGTTTCGTGTCACCCGAAGCTAAATGGTTACACGTGGATTTAGCTGGCGCTTTTGAAGATTCAGCTTCTGCCATGTGGAGCGCGGGTGCAACGACCCACGGCGTATTGACTATTAGTGAATTGATTAAAGGCTAAGCCTAGCTAGTGAATTGGTTAAGGGCTAAGCCTAGCGCTAAGACTAAGTCAGATATGTTAGCTAAAGATCCATTAAGGTTCTGTAGCTTTGATTAAAACCGCCTATGGGCGGTTTTTTATTGGCTGAAAGATTAGAACACTCGTTTACTTGGCGTTTTAGCGGCTTCATGGCATGTTATGGCTGAGCATTTTTAATTGGAAAACATGATGATAACTATACGAAAAGCAACGAAAGTGGATGCTCAGGCCTGCTGGGATATCCGCAATGCGGCCATCAATAAAGGTTGCGCCGGATTTTATGATGCGGGCGATCTGGTGATTTGGACCGAGGGCGAACTGACCGAGCAATTTAGCCGTATCGTCGATGCACATTTTTATGTGGCAGAGTTGTCCTCTGACGAGTCGCAGCTTAAGACTGTGGTCGGCACTGCCATGTTGGATGAACCCTATGCTCAGTTAGAAGCCTTGTTTGTTTCACCCGATGCTATGGGGTTAGGTGTCGGCAAGGTATTGCTACAATTTATTGAAACTATGGCTTTTAATCAGGGGATTGCCCAGCTCAGATTAGAATCAACTTTAAATGCGGTGGATTTCTATCGCCACTGTGGTTTTGGTGGTGAAGGTTTAGAGGAGGAATCTATTTACTGTTCGCCCAGAGGCATAGTCTTAGAGTGCATGGTGATGTATAAAAATCTAGGGCGGTCTTTGGCCTGTTAGGGCGCAGTAAAAAACGCTGCTGCTAGAACGCCGCGTTGCAGCTACGGATAACGGCACGCAGCAAACTGCTACAGAACGTCACTTTTTGATTCACGATTTATGCAACAGGCTTTGCTCTTACGGTGAGCGCAGCGTTCTGTGAGTGAGTTTACGAACGTTCTGTTTTCCTAGAATCTAAAGTCTAGAACCTATTTTCTGAGAGGTTGCTGGCATACTCAAGGAAATCGACAGATCAAGCATGGGTGCGGAATTAACTTATATAGTTTCGTTAAAAAGGTTGCTGACATATTCGAGGGAATCAACAGATCAAGCATAGATGTGGAATTCATTCTTCATAAAAGGTTGCTGACATACTCAAGGAAATCAACAGATCAAGTATGGATGTGGAATTAACTCTGAAGACTTAAAGTTACGTTAAAAGGTTGCTGACATACTCAAGGAAATCAACAGATCAAGCATGGATGCGGAATTAACTTATATAGTTTCGTTAAAAAGGTTGCTGACATACTCAAGGAAATCAACAGATCAAGATGGGGGAATTAACTCCCAAGAGTATGCCAACTATCGTTCTTTCGCCTGAAATCCCGATGCCGATAAGATTAGCGCGAGTGGCTTAAATAAAACTTAATCCATTGCAAAAAAAGACTTTATTTCCTTAGCCTTTAGTCAAACTTGCCCACAAATCCTCAAGGTTTCAGTTCGCTTCTGGGGTATTAAGTTGCTGACGTTTTTCCATCAAATCTTTAATCAAAGGTGTGAGGATCAGCTCCATCGCCAGCGACATTTTGCCGCCGGGGACGACGAGTGTGTTGACCCGTGACATAAATGAACCTTGGATCATATTGAGGTAATAGGGGAAGTCGACATTATTGATACCGCGGAAGCGGATCACCACAAAGCTCTCGTCTAAGCTCGGAATATCTTTGGCACTAAATGGGTTAGAAGTATCGACCGTCGGTACTCGCTGAAAGTTAATGTGAGTGCGGGAGAACTGTGGCGTCATGTGCTTAATGTAGTCGTCCATACTGCGCACAATTGATCCCATGACTTTTTCACGGCTGTGGCCACGCTCCGAAGTATCGCGGATAATTTTTTGGATCCACTCTAAGTTGACTATGGGCACCATGCCGATCAGCAAGTCTACATGCTGGGCGACATTGGCATCACCAGTAACTACGCCGCCATGTAAGCCTTCGTAGTAGAGCATATCGGTATTTTCAGGCAGTGGTCGCCATTGGGTAAAAGTGCCAGGCATCTGGTTAAAAGGCACTGCCTCATCGAAGGTGTGTAAATAGCTGCGGGTCTCACCTTGGCCTGTGGTGCTGTAATCGCGAAAACATTGCTCTAAACGAGCAAAGTTATTAGCCTCTGGGCCAAAATAGCTAAGATTGCGGTTTTCAGCTTGGGATTTGCGGATCATGACTTCCATTTCGGCGCGGGTAAAATGATGAAAACTGTCGCCTTCGACAAAGGCGGCGTTGATCCCGAGTTGGCGAAAAATATGGCTAAAGGCGGTGGTAGTCGTGGTGGTTCCCGCGCCTGATGAGCCTGTAACTGCAATAATGGGATGTTTTGCTGACATTTTTTCTACCTAGCTAGGAACCAAAAGAGCCGCTTATGGGTAAGCGATAAAAACGCGAGTACTATTTATACGGTACAGAGGTAGGACTGGTCAATCTTGCTGCTGTGCTATTTGTTCCGCTGAACGTATGGCGAAGGATTCATCGTCTTCACTGTACTCTAATTTCAGCTTACCTTGCTTAAGTGCTTGTTGACATTGGACTATCGCCTGAGCAAGCTCCTGTTCATCGAGACTGGCAAAGCTGCCATCCTCCACTTGACCTAAGAGATATTCGCGGATCACATTGGCGAGCGTTTCCTTGGGGAGTTGTAACAGGGTTTCATAGGGAATGAGCATCGGTGTTTCCTTGGGTGATATTGTCGCCGTTGATTGGGTCTGCGCTAAGTGAGTCAACACTTTGATCGCCTAATAAAAAATGTAAAATCCGTCTCTCAAGGTAGAAGCGCGGTTTCCAAGGTGTACCGCCTTCAATAAAGCCGACATGGCCGCCATAGGGATGCAGTTCGTATTCCACATAGCCCGACAATTGACTTGATTGGGGGATCACTTCATCGGTCATAAAGGGATCGTCCTTAGCATGTATGATAAGCGTCGGTTTAGTAATGCGGCTGACAAAGGGTAAGCCACTGGCACGCGTATAGTAATCGTCGACGCCGTCAAAGCCGTGCAATGGCGCTGTGACTTTATCGTCAAAATCATAGAAGGTATTTAAACGGTCGACCTGCAACTGGCTCAGCGGCATAGAGATGGCTAAGTCGGGATCGTTCAGCTTATGGCTGATTTTTTGCTGCAACTGTTTGATTAAATAGCTTTGATATACCTTCGAAAAACCATTTTCTAAACGTTTTGCGCAGGCGGACAATTGCAGCGGCGCCGAGACAACCACTGCGCGGGCTAATAAACTATCATCCTGATATTCGCCTTGATACTTAGTCAGCACATTGCCGCCTAAACTGTAACCTACGGCTAATAAGGGCGATTGCGGATACGCGCTTTTCAGTGTTGATAGACTAAACTGTAAATCGTCCGTGTCACCACTGTGATAACTGCGCACGAGGCGATTGGCCTCACCCGAACAACTTCTGTGATGATGCACGACGGCTGCGAGTTGCTGTTCCTTACAGGCTTGCAGTATCCGCCGCGCATAATGGGACTGAGCACTCCCTTCTAAGCCGTGGATGATCACCACTATCGGTTTGCCAGACTGTGGAACATCCTGCCAATCTAAATCGATAAAATCGCCATCGGGTAACTCTAAGCGCTGCCGCTGTAATGCTGGTTTGGCCACTTTAGTGAATACGGGTAAAATCGTTTGTATATGGGGACTCTTGGCCCACCAAGGTGGCATAAAGGAATTTGGCATAGATGTTTATCTTGGTATCGGCTATTGCTGAAAATTAAAACGTGTGTTTAATTTATACCCAAACCAACTCAAAATGCTGAAATTCGTATTTTGAGGTCGCTTGGGTATAAACTCGCGGCCATTGTAGCACAATTGTTTTTTATGCTGATATTTAGGCCGACATTTAGGTTGATAATTAGGAGATAGAGATGAAGCGACGAACCTTTATAATGGGCGCGTTTGCCGGTACGGCGGCGTTAGCCTTAGGGGTTAATCTCTATTCTCCTGAGTTTAGTTTGCCCGAGGATAGCGAAGGCAAAGATTATCGCTTGTTGTTTAGCGTGCTTTTACCTGTGATGCTCGACGGCGCCTTGCCTGATGTGGCCATCCATAAGTTGGCGGCGCAAAACCGCACTTTAGATGCCATCAAACAGTCGATTGCTGTGTTACCCGATGAGCAGCAAACCGAGTTATTTGAACTGCTCGATATGCTCGAAAATCGTCTTGGTTTACTGGTACTCACCTCGAGCATGACGCCGCTATTGATGCGCTCTCCCGCCGAGTTAACTGATATGTTAGAAACCTGGCGCCACAGTTATTTTGCTTTGTTACAAACGGCTTATCTTGGATTGCGGGAATTAGTGATGGCAAGTTACTACGCTTGTCCTGAGCACTGGAGCCGCCTGCATTATGCCAAGCCTGAACTGTTCAAATAGCGAGTCCATTTTTAACCTAATCAAACGCCGAATAATAAGCATTTTACCCGCGACAGTGGAGCACTCAAGTTGGCAATCATAGATCCTATAGTGAATGGTTTAAACTCTGGTTGGTTGCACACGGATGCGAGCCAATTGCAAGAAAACCAGCAGTTTGAAGCTGATGTGATTATTGTCGGCACAGGTGCTGGCGGCGGTGTGGCGGCTGAAATCCTCACCCAAGCTGGGCTGAGCGTGATCATGATTGAGGCGGGACCGCTAAAATCCTCCAGCGATTTTAATATGGAAGAGCGAGTCGCTTACCCCAACTTGTATCAACAAGCTGCGGCGATGAAAACCGCCGATAAGGCGATTGGCATTTTTCAAGGCCGCGCAGTCGGTGGCTCAACCACTGTTAACTGGACCACTTCAATCCGCACTCCGACCGAGGCGTTAGCCTTTTGGGCGCAACATAAATCGGTTGTTGGGCTTAATCGCGAGAGTTTAGATCCTTGGTTTGAGCAAATGGAGCAGCGGCTCAATATCCATGAATGGAACTATGAGCCTAATCGCAATAATGCCGCCCTGAAGCAAGGTTGTATCAATCTTGGTTGGGAATACACAGTGATTAAACGCAATGTGGCGGGTTGCTGGAATACTGGCTATTGCGGCATGGGTTGTCCGGTCAATGCGAAGCAATCTATGTTAGTCACCACGATTCCCGCGGCACTTGAGAAAGGCGCGCAGCTGATCAGTCGAGCTAAAGTGACTAAGATTGAGCACCATAATGGCCAAGTGTTTGCGTTAAAGGCGCAGGCGCTGGATGTGAATTTACGACCCACTGACGTTGAGCTGTTATTTAAGGCTAAACATTATATTTTGAGTGCGGGTGCTATCCATACACCGACGATTTTGATGCGTTCGCAAGTGCCCGATCCCCACCAACTTTTGGGTAAACGCACCTTTTTACATCCTACTTTGTTATCCGGCGGCGTATTTGCCGATTCGATCAATGGCCATAGCGGTGCGCCGCAATCTATCTATTCCGATGAATTTGTATGGAACAATGGCGCCGATGGTGAGCTGGGTTATAAACTCGAAGTGCCGCCAGTGCACCCGATTTTAATTGCCTCTAAAACCCTAGGTTATGGTACGAGTCATGCAGAGTTAATGTCACAGTTCAACCAGTTACAAGTAACTATCGCTTTGATCCGCGATGGCTATCATCCCGACAGTCAAGGCGGTGAAGTACACTTAACGGATAAGGGCTTTACTTTAGATTATCCGTTGACCGATGCTTTTTGGCGGGCCGCGAGACGCGCTTTTGCTAGTATGGCGGAGTTACAATTCTCGGCGGGCGCCTTAAAAGTGTTGCCGATCAGCGATGGCATGCCTTACTTATCCTCGTGGAAAGACGCCAAAGAGAGCATTGCGCAGATGTCACTCGCGCCACTGCGCACTATCGTCGCATCGGCCCATGTGATGGGCGGTTGTCCCTTCGGCGAAGATGAAAAGCTTTCTATGGTCAACAGTTATGGTCAGTCGCACTATTTAGAAAATTTATCTGTAATGGATGGCTCTATCTTCCCGACCAGCCTTGGCGCTAACCCGCAGCTGTCGATTTATGGCATCACGGCACGTAATGCCACCGCACTCGCACAGAAGCTCACTGACGGTAAAGCCTGATGTTATCTTATCAAAATGCAGCTTAGCTTGATAAAGCTTGATGGGGTGTGAATGTCTGAAAACACATTACGGGAAGGTGGTTGCTTATGCGGGGCGATTCGTTATCAGGTTGAAGGTGAACCCTTTGATGCGGATTATTGCCACTGCCGTTCGTGCCAAAAAAGCACGGGCTCTGCATTTGGGGCTTGGATGGATTTTAAACTCAGCCAAGTGATTTGGCTTAAAGGTCAGGTGACAGAGTTCGCATCGTCTGAGTTTATTCGCCGTGGATTTTGTGACCAATGCGGTACATCGTTAACCTACCGACATATTCAATATCCCGATTACTCGACCTTGAGCATAGCGAGTCTGGACGACGCTAACCAAGTTCAGCCTAGGTACCATATTTATACTGAGAGTCAGTTGAATTGGTTGGTGATTGAGGATAACTGTCAACGCTATCCACAAGCACGCAGCTGTTAGCGGCTCAGATGATCATAGTGTTAATTTGATTGAACTCGATCTAACTTAGCTGTGCTTGATTTAACGTGATTTGTTTGGATTAGATCAGGGCGCGATGAGGCCGATTTCGTTGGCGTCAATGTCACTGAGTCCAAACAGGCTTAAGTAGCTCACCAGATTCGTTGCTTGGCCGCTTGGGCTGAGTTCATTGAGTTTATTCAAGATGGTTCGCTGCGCTTTACGTTCCATCATCAGCTCAACGGCGAGCATCTGCTGATACTCTTGTTCATTCAGGCTGGACTTAGCGAGTTTGCGTAATTTGCGGTAGGGCATGAGGAATCTTTCATCCCATTCACCTACGGCATTCATCAGCGTTTGCCATTGGTCTGTGCTGTATTGCTGCGGCCCAGACACATCCATAGTGATATCTAAATATTGCGCCAGTAGCAGTAGATTGACGTTCACCTGACAGCTATTTTGCAATTCGAGACAGAGCGCTTTGTTTTGCGCATAGCTCATATCACACCATTGCCAGAGTTGACTGTCGAACTGAGTTAAAACCGCCATACTATTTCCTTGTATTGCTGCTACTGACTTTTATGTAAAAGAACGCTGGAGTTATTGTTGCTCCATGACCTCTTGCTCCATTGCATCTATCTCTTCTTGCAACTCGAGCCATTGCATTTCACTGTCTTCTAAGGTTTGCGTCAAGCTCGTTCGTTCGGTTAGTACCGAGGTTAGCTTGGCTTTGTTATCTTGATCATACAATTCGCTATCGGCGAGCAAGTGTTCAAGCTCGGCGAGGCGTTCGCTCAGCTTTTGTTGCTCGGTTTCTAACTTAGTTTGTTTGCGCTTGAGCGGCGATACCTTTTGGCGGATCTCGGCCTCGAGGCGTTTTTGCTGTTTTTTATCGGCGGCAGGTTTGATCTCGTCGCTGGTGCTGTTTTGATTCGAGTTGGCTTTCGCCGCATCGAGCAACCATTGGTGATAATCGTCTAAGTCACCATCAAAAGCGCGCACTTCACCTTGATCGACCAGATAATAATCACTACAGGTTAAACGCAGTAAATGACGGTCGTGCGATACGATAACCATAGCGCCTTCAAAGGTTTGCAATGCCATTGTCAGGGCGTGGCGCATCTCTAAGTCTAAATGGTTGGTGGGTTCATCGAGCAGCAATAGGTTAGGGCGTTGCCAAACTAATAGCGCCAACACTAAACGGGCTTTCTCGCCGCCGGAAAAGGGTCGTACAGGTGAGAGCGCCATATCGCCGTTAAAACCAAAACCACCTAAGAAGTTGCGTAGCTCTTGCTCTCTGGCATTAGGAGCCAGACGCACTAAATGCTGCATCGGCGTATCGTCGAGGCGCAAAAATTCAATTTGATGCTGGGCAAAGTAACCGATATTGACGCCAGGATTAGGTTCATACAAACCTGTCATTGGCGATAATTGACCCGATAACAGCTTGATTAATGTCGATTTACCTGCGCCGTTACGGCCGAGTAAACCAATGCGGGCACCCGGCACTAAGTTTAAATGCACCTTGCTCAGGATTGGCTTATCGCTATAACCGATAGCGACTTGCTCCATCTTAATCAGTGGATTGGGTAGGGCTTCTGGAGCACGAAACTCCATATAAAAGGGGCTATCGGCTTGAGACGGCAACAACTCAGTCATGCGCTCTAGCGCCTTTAAGCGGCTCTGCGCTTGTTTGGCTTTACTTGCTTTGTAACGGAAACGGTCAACGAAGGACTGCATGTGTGCACGTTCTTTTTGTTGGCGTTCGAAGGCAACCTGTTGCTGCGACATACGTTCGGCACGAATGCGCTCAAAGGCACTGTAATTGCCTTTGTAGAAATTGAGTTTTTGATTTTCAACGTGGACGATTTCATCAACGATTTCATCGATAAAGTCCCTATCATGGCTGATTAAAATCAGCGTGCCTTGATAGGACTTAATCCAACCTTCGAGCCAGTACATGGTATCCAAATCCAAGTGGTTGGTCGGTTCGTCGAGGAGTAATAAGTCAGAGCGGCACAGTAGCGCTTGGGCTAAGTTGAGGCGCATACGCCAACCACCCGAAAAGCTTTTCACTGGATTGCTTTGCTCAGCTTCACTAAAGCCCAGACCCGCTAACAATGAACCCGCGCGCGAATGAATCGCATAACCACCGATAGCGTCGATTTTGCCGTGTAAGAGTGCGATGGCATTGCCGTCGTTATCTTCTTGGGCCTTGTGTAATAGGGCTTCTAATTGACGATATTCGCTATCGCCATCGATCACATATTCCAGTGCCGAGACGTCGAGCGCAGGGGTTTCTTGGGCCACAGTGGCAATTTGCCAGCCAGAAGGCAGACTAAATTCACCTTTATCTAGGCTTAAGTGACCTAAAATTAATGCGAGCAGTGAGGATTTGCCTGTGCCGTTAGCACCGACTAAACCGACCTTATGGCCGGGATAAATCGTGAGAGAGGTCTCATCTAGCAGGGTTTTGCTACCACGGATTAATTGCGCTTGGTTGATGCTGATCATTAACTACAACTTGGTTAGAACGTAAATTCGTCAGGGCACAGATAATAGCGTACAACCCCGTATCAAACCACAGCCTGACCCGATAACTCGGACAATTATTCGACTTTTCAGGATGATCTTTAGCGAATCGCATCACATCGACCTAAGGCCTCATACTTTCAGGTAACACTGGCATTCAATCATCAGTGTGGCAAAATAGCGGCAATTTCTTCGGCCGAGTCCCTTGGCCCTGCTATCTGGTCCTTTATCTATTATGACAAACACTAAAATCAAAAAGCGTTTCGTAGCCGGTGCTAAGTGCCCAAAATGCAGCGCCAAAGACAGCATTTTACTCTACAAACAAAACGGCATCGAAACCGTTGAATGCACAGAGTGTGATTACCGTGAACAGCAAACCGATGAAAAGGTGACAGAAAAAGCCACCGGGGCAGTGATCGGCGTGTTTAAACCGGATTAGGTTGAAGATTTAATTCAATTGGGTTGCTTCGGCTGAGGACGCCTGTCCTATGTCTTATTTTTCCGTTTGTAGCTTTGCGAGTAAAAGGTGCGCAAATCATTAACCACTCGCAATTAGCTCAAGTTCATTGAAACGGTCTGAGTTAGATATCAGAAATGGTAGCCTAAGCATTGGGACGGTTATGACCGCTTACCTTAAACATCACAACACTTTTACCATAAAGAATTTACTGCCAGTTTCTGGGTAGGCTTGTTGTATCCACTGCACGCGATAGTCGTGGCGCTCATAAAAGGGCTTAGCTTGAAAATCTAAGGTATCGAGTAGGGCAAATTGGCAGCCGCGTTCTTTTGCTTGGCTTTCTGCGGCTAACAATAAGTGCGTGCCTATACTTTGGTGTCTTAAAGAATCATCGACCCACAGATAATCGATTAACAACCAATTGCCGAAGGTTTTGCCGCTTATTCCCGCTAACAGTTTACCTTCGGTATCTTGTAATTTGAGGCCGAGATTTTTACGGCTAAGCCCCTGCCATTGGACTTGGTTGAACTCGACAATTTTTTGTTTTATAGCGTCGGCGAACTCGGTTGATTCATCGTTAATTAAGCTTAAATTCATCGTCACTTCTCGTTTGATTTTTTATGATGTTAGCTCTGAATATCTAGGCTGATAGGCATTGGTATGCCGCCAAGGATTAGGGTAAACTAGCGCCTTTGTCACTGGCCATAAGTATCGTAATGGAAACTTTTTACAGTCTATATCCTGCGGTTAAACATCTGCATTTTACCTTTATCGCGTTGAGCGTGTTACTGCTTACTGTTCGCTTTGTCCTGCATCTGCGCCAATCGGCTCTGATGGAGAAGAAACTGCTCAAGATAGCGCCCCATGTTATCGACACTTTCCTACTGCTGTCGGGCTTAACTTTGTGTTTTATGATCCAGCAATTTCCTTTTGTGGATCCTTGGATGACCGAAAAAATCGGTGCTGTAGTTGCTTACATTGTCCTAGGCGCCATTGCCATAAAAGCGAATAGAAACAAATTGTTTAAAGTGTTTGCTTACTTAGGCGCGATAGGTTGGTTGGTTTATGCTGCTAAATTGGCTCATTTTAAACAAGCGGTATTATTGGGTTAATGGGTAACTACACTCTGCAAGATGGCATTTCATTGCCCGAGTCGGCATTGGATGTAGGTGCGCACCTTGGATTTTCTAAACTTGAAGCCGCTAAATGGGCTTGGTTTGAAATGGCGGGAGCCGTATTAAGTCATTACTTGGTTGATCAACAACAGCGTTTTAATGCGCTGTTGCATTGGTTTTACGAGGATTTAGGTTTTTGTGTTCGTGAGAACTACTTCAGTACCGAGGCGGCAGATTTAGGTACTTGCTTAATTAGTCGCCAAGGTAATAGTACAACGCTGGCGACGGTATTGATGTTGCTGGCGAAGCAGTTAGATCTTGAACTCGACCCCATATTGCTACCTGGCAATACGGTTCTGCGTTGTAAGATTGGCGGTGAAGTGAGTTATTTGGATCCTTTAACGGGCAAGGAACTCACCCGTCACCAGTTGCACGTGTTAGTGCGCGGCGAGTTAGGTAATGCTGCTGAGCTTAAGGCAAGTTACTTAAAGCCTGCAACGGTGAAAAAACTGCTGACGCGTATGCTGCATGAGCTTAAGGCGGGTTGCATAGTGTCGCATCAATTTGAGGCAGCGATGGAGTGTTGCAGCCTGCTGTTGCAATGGCATGTTGACGATGTGCATTTGAATCGTGAGCGGGCATTTATTGCACAGCAGTTGGGTTGTATTAATGTGGCCGCCGCCGATCTGCAGCATTTTGTTGATAATAGTCCTCACGATCCCGTGATCGAGATAGTGAAGATGCAGCTCAAAGAATTAAACGAACACGCCGAGGTTTATCACTAAAGCAGAGCCTTTCGGGGCTCTTCTTATTTATTCAACTTTTATTAACGAATTCAATCCGCAAAAATAATAACACTGGGCAGATGGAAGTTTGACCCAGGGACTTAAAAGTTAAGTCTCTAATAAAAATAATAACTGTATCGACAGGGAGAAATTAGCATGACAAGCACGGCTTTAGTGACGAACGATGCCACGGCGTTAGGAATACTCGCGACAATTCTAGGTTTTGTATTTTATACCAGTAGCAGTAGTCATCCTTTTTGGCAGAAGTTTTATCGTTTTATTCCCGCCCTTTTATTGTGCTATTTCTTGCCATCGTTACTGAATACCTTTGGGGTAATCGATGGTAATACCTCACAACTGTATTTTGTAGCATCCCGTTATTTGCTGCCAGCTTGTTTAGTCTTATTGATTTTAAGCGTTGATTTAAAAGCTATTTTAAGTTTAGGGCCGAAAGCTTTGATCATGTTTTTAACTGGCACTGTCGGTATCGTTATCGGCGGCCCTATCGCCTTGTTGCTGGTGTCGGTTATTGAACCTTCTTTAATTGGGGTCGATGGCCCCGATGCGGTATGGCGTGGTATGACGACCTTAGCGGGGAGCTGGATTGGTGGCGGCGCAAACCAAGCTGCAATGAAAGAGATTTATGACGTGGGCGGTAATATTTTCTCTGTGATGGTGACAGTCGATGTGATAGTCGCCAATATTTGGATGGCAGTACTGCTGTTTCTGGCCTCAAAAGCGAAAGAGATCGATGCTAAAACCGGTGCGGATACTTCTGCTATTGAAGCGTTAAAAGATAAAGTTGAAAAGTATCACGCTGAAAATGCACGCATTCCTAATCTGCGCGATCTTATGCTGATTGTCGCTGTAGGCTTTGGTATCACAGGTATTGCTCATATTGCCGCTGATTTTCTGGGGCCATTTTTTGAAGTGAACTATCCTTGGACCGCAGATTACAGTTTAACCTCTAAATTCTTCTGGTTAGTGGTGATAGTCACAACGATTGGTTTGGCGATGTCATTCAGCCCAGTGCGTCATTTAGAGGCGGCGGGGGCATCAAAAGTGGCTTCAGCCTTCCTTTACATCTTAGTTGCGACCATTGGTCTACATATGGATGTGAGTAAGGTGCTCGATACGCCATTGTACTTTTTAATTGGTATTGTGTGGATGATCGTTCACGCAAGCTTTATGTTATTGGTGGCTAAGCTGATTAAAGCCCCGTTATTTTATATGGCCGTAGGCAGCCAAGCGAATGTGGGTGGCGCTGCGTCAGCCCCTGTAGTTGCGGCGGCATTTCACCCCGCTTTAGCACCCGTGGGCGTACTGTTAGCCGTATTAGGTTATGCGTTAGGAACCTATATGGCATGGATTTGTGGTCAAATTTTACAGTTAGTTGCGGTATAACCGCCTTAGCTCCTATTCACCGCTGGGAAAGGTTCCAGCATTTTAGAGAGAAGTTGCGATGAGTAATAAAATCATAAACCTAGGTTCAATCGAGATTGCCAACGATAAACCTTTCGTGTTGTTTGGTGGCATGAACGTGCTTGAGTCTCGCGATCTCGCTATGTCGATTGCTGAAACCTACGCCGAAGTGACTCAAAAGCTGGGGATCCCTTATATATTTAAGGCGTCTTTTGATAAGGCGAATCGTTCTTCGATCAACTCTTACCGCGGTCCAGGTATGGAGGAAGGCTTAAAGATTTTTGAAGAGATTAAAAAGACCTTTAATTTACCTTTGATCACCGATGTGCATGAAGTGCATCAGTGTGCGCCAGTGGCAGAAGTAGTTGATATTATTCAGTTACCTGCATTTCTAGCTCGCCAGACAGATTTGGTTGTCGCGATGGCAAAAACTGGCGCTATCATCAATGTGAAAAAGCCACAGTTTTTAGCACCACATGAAATGCGCCATATCATCACTAAGTTTAACGAAGCGGGTAATGACGAGATCATCTTGTGTGAACGTGGTTCAAGCTTTGGATATAACAACTTAGTCGTTGATATGTTGGGCATGGATGAGATGAAGCAATCTGGCTATCCAGTGATTTTTGATGCGACCCATGCGCTGCAACGCCCTGGTGGTCGTGCAGATTCAGCGGGTGGACGTCGTGCACAGGCAACCGAGTTAGCACGCAGTGGTATGGCGCTGGGTTTAGCGGGTCTATTTATTGAGGCGCACCCCGATCCTGATAACGCTAAGTGTGATGGCCCATGTGCGCTGCCTTTACATCAGTTAGAAAATTATCTGAAGCAAATGAAAGCGATCGACGATTTGGTGAAATCCTTCGAGCCAATCGATACCAGTAAGTAATCGCAAGCTAAGACTTAATGAATTAGTGACTTAATCCTAAAGCCTCGACTCGTTCGGGGCTTTTGTTTTTCAGTCGAGGAATGTGATTGGTATAGCTCTGTAGCTATCTGAAACATTAATGTTTTATGATGGGCTTTGCCTAACAATCTTGTTTATAGCCGACCAGATTCTTTACGGAATACCTTTATGTGGATCTTACTCACTTTGCTGGCGGCATTTATGCAGGCTTGGCGTAATGCGTTTCAAAGCCAGCTGAGTAAAGAAGTGAGTGTTGCGGGCGTGACCTTAGCGCGTTTTATTTGGGCTGGGCCGATTGCCGCCGTGTATCTGGCAAGCTTATATCTTTGGCAGGATGTCGGAATCCCCGATTTTAGCGACCGTTTTATCGGTTTTATTCTTGGAGCATCGGCGATGCAAATCCTCGCGACGGGCTTGATGGTGAAACTGTTCAAGCAACAGAACTTTGCCGTTGGTGCTGGGCTAGCCAAGAGTGAAGCTGTGGTCGCGGCGATCTTAGGCACAGTGTTTTTTGGGACGCATTTATCCCTTTTAGGTTGGTCGGGAGTGTTGTTGGGTGGTGTGGCAATTTTTCTCATGAGTGCCAAACAAGGCCTTCGAAGCTTGTCGCTCAATACGGTATTGATTGGTTTGGCTTGCGGTACTTCGTTTGCGCTGACATCGCTTTGGGTACGAGAGGCGAGTTTATGTTTGAATGTGGGTTTTCCCCATAGCGCAGCTTGGGTGTTGTTATTTGTGATAGGCCTACAGACTTCGCTGTTAGTCAGTTATTTGTTGCTTAAGGATAAATTTACGCTGATAGCATTATGGCAACGACCTAAGTTGACTTTACTGACAAGCACCGCCAGTTGTTTAGGTTCTATCGGTTGGTTTAGTGCTATGTCGTTGCAGGCTGTGCCCTATGTTAAAACCTTAGGCCAAGTTGAAGTTTTCTTTATGATCTTGATTGCCACCTTTTGGCTGAAGGAAAAAGTAAAGATAAAAGATATGCTAGGGTTAGTCTTGATCGCTATCGCCGCTATTTTGGTGATGTGGGAATAGACTAAATTAATAGAAGGTATGCTGGTTTTTTAGACTAAAATAGAACTCGATTCAGTGTGTTTATATCAAGCAAACATTCGCTGAGATACAAATATACACACGTCTTGCTCCATAGATTTTGATACCATTTTTAACCGAGCGCTGTGCGAGTTAAGGATATATGCGAAAAAAGTTAGCAAAATTAAATCTGTCATTATGGCAATGGCTGGCAGTCATATTGTTTCCAATTGGAATTGCTGCTGTCGCAAGTTATCTTTCTGCACAGTATTTTGTTGAAGATAAAGTCAAAGGTGTGGGGGCTATTTATGTAGATCACATAGATACTTTGATCTCTCATGCCGATGAAATCAGCCATTATGCATTGGCATTGAAGGATTCTGAGTGTCAAGAGTTATACAACTATATGTTGTTCCAACCTTACTTTCGTTCGGCTTTAATATTTGATTCACAACGCGTTTATTGCTCATCTAAAACCGGTGATATTGATATTCCCCTGAGCATTGTTAGTGTTACCGAAAATCTTGAAATATCTAATCAGTTTATTATTGCGGGCACGCCTTTTATGCCTGAGGTGCCCGCGATAGTGTCATCTAAATGGGATCCTAAATCTAAACACGGCGCCGCTGTGATTATTGAAGGGAAATATTTAGTAGATTCCTTTGTACAGCCCGATGTGTTTCCCAGCGCAGTTATCAATGTCGCTTTATCCATCAATGGAAAAACGATTCCAGAGTCACTCGGATTTATCAAAAATGAGGTAATGACTTTAGATTCTGATGAGCACAATTTTTCAGTGTTACTAGAAATGTCACCTGCTTTTTTTAGGCATTTTTTTTGGATATTTTTTGCCATCTCACTACCCTTTAGCATTATTTTGATTACTGGTTCTATCTTGTTTGTGCTCTATTCACGGTTATCTCGTCACTCCCTTGCTGATGATATTCGTAGCGGGATAGAGAACGAAGAGTTCTTTTTGGTTTATCAACCTGTTATCTGTGCTGAGGACGGCAAGGCCAAAGGAGTCGAGGCATTAGTGCGTTGGCAGCACCCACAAATGGGCTTAGTGCGGCCTGATTTGTTTATTCCTATCGCCGAAGAGAGCAAGTTGATTGTTCCATTGACCAATTATATCTTCGAAAAGGCATTAAAAGATTTTGCTAATATGAGGGTTGAATCGGGCTTTAGAGTCGCGTTCAACGTGGCGCCAGAGCATTTCACCCAAGATGATATCGAGTCGAAATTTATTCATCTGCGGGATTCTTTGGATCGTATTGGCGTTAAGCCTTTAATCGAAATCACCGAACGGCAATTATTAACGCCGGATATTTGCCAGCGCATTGAAAGCTTACGCCAGTTGGGGATTTTAGTGGCTATCGATGACTTTGGTACTGGGCAAACAACCTTATCTTTGTTACAAACCATGCCATTGGATTACTTGAAAATCGACAAATGCTTCATCGATACCATAGGGCAGGACTCTGTGACTTCCCACGTGCTCGATACCATTATCGAGCTCTCCCACAAGATGAATTATGTGGTGGTGGCTGAAGGGGTTGAAACGCAGGAGCAGGCGGACTATTTGACCAGTCGCCAAGTCCATTTTTTACAAGGTTATCTCTTTGCTAAGCCGATGAAGCTGGCGGATTTAAAGTTATGGTTAGTCGAACATTTCAAAAAGTAGCATCATGATGTAAGTCAGCCATCAGGGCGCCTTGGTGCCCTTATGGCTATTGAACTGTCTTAACTAAAGGTTCTGGCTCGAGGTTCTGATTAAAGACTATAACCAGTTTCTTCGTGTTCCGATAAATCTAAGCCGTTAACTTCTTGTTCTGTGCTGACACGAAGGCCGCCAAGTAGCTTACGGATGATCACGAATAGCAACCAAGTGACCACAGCTGTATAAGTGAATGTTGCCGCGACCCCGATAATCTGTACCCCAAGTTGGTCTATCATGGTTTCGTTCACGGCTGCAAAACCGTAGCCGCTAAAGACGCCTAATTGGGTCGAGCTAAACACGCCGGCCAAAAGAGTTCCGAGAATACCGCCAACCCCGTGTACGGGGAAAACGTCTAAGGAGTCATCGATCTTAAGTTTCTGTTTGATATAAACCGTTGAGTAAAAACACACGATCCCGCCGAGTAAACCAATCACTAATGCACCCGCTGGGCCAACATAACCAGACGCCGGAGTGATAGTGCCTAAGCCTGCTACCATGCCGGTGACTATGCCAAGGGCGCTGGGTTTACCAAACTTAATCCACTCAATTGCTGCCCAGGTCATCGCGCCCATAGAAGCGGCGAGATGAGTTGCTAAAATCGCCATGGCAGCGGTGCCATTGGCGCCGAGTGCGCTACCACCATTAAAACCGAACCAACCGACCCACAGCATGCCCGCACCTGTGACTGTCATGGTCAGGTTGTGCGGCATAATCGCCGAGTTTAAAAATCCTTTGCGCGGACCTAGTACTTTAGCCGCCACGAGCGCTGCAACTCCGGCTGTAATATGTACTACGGTTCCGCCCGCGAAATCGTACAGTCCTAGCTGTGCTAACCAGCCTCCGCCCCACACCCAGTGGGTGATCGGCGCATAAACCAATAATAACCAAGCCCCTGAAAAGATGAGCACGGCTGAGAATTTCATCCTCTCGGCAAAGCCACCGATGATTAAAGCTGGCGTTATGATGGCAAAGGTCATTTGAAATAGCATAAACAGGGGCTCAGGAATATCCCCACTGAGACTATCGCGGCCAATGCCTGACAGTAATGCTTTACCTAAGCCACCGATAAAACTATTGCCCGCATCGAAGGCGAGCGAATAACCTATGGCAAACCATAAAACTGAGACAAGGGCGGCGATAGAGAAGCACTGCATCAATATCGAGAGTACGTTTTTACTGCGTACTAAACCGCCGTAAAATAAGGCTAATCCGGGTAAGGTCATCAACAACACCAGCGCGGATGAGCTTAAGATCCACGCAGTATTCGCTGCGCTGAACTGACCCTCATCGGCGACAGCATTGGTCGCCAACATACTGAATAATATCGATAGATATTTAAAACTGAGTCTGAAGTTCGCTAGTATCATAGGGCATCCACTCCTTCTTCCGAAGTGCGAATGCGCACGACTTGTTGGAGTTCGGTCACAAAGATTTTGCCATCGCCCACTTTACCCGTATGGGCAGCGGCAATAATGGCTTCGATAACGGCTTCTTCTTGATCGGAGTGAATGGCGACTTCGAGTTTCATCTTAGGCAAAAAGTCCACTGCGTATTCGGCGCCACGATACAATTCTGTATGGCCCTTTTGGCGGCCAAAGCCGCGCACTTCAGTGACTGTCATGCCATGGACGTTGAGCTGAGTTAAGGCTTCACGTACATCGTCTAATTTGAACGGTTTAATGATTGCGGTGACCAGTTTCAATTTTCTCTCCAACAAACTTCAGACTCAATTTATTGGAATAAAGCAGGAATCAGGCCATATAAACAAAGCATTTATTATCATTGCGTTAACATTAAGTCGCACCGAAATAGCATCATGAATTGATGCAAAACGGTGCAAAACAGAATCAAACCGCCCTGATTTGGTGCGTTTTATTGGTGCAAGATGAGTTCTGCTGGCAAGTATCAGTGCAGATAGTGTCGAGTGAATATAAAGCGAGGGGAGTCAGCGTTTTAATGCGCTGCATGAATGCGGGGAATTAAATCGTGATTTACAGATTATCTTGATTAAACATTAGGTTAACTTTAATTGAACTAGGCTAGTTGTGCTCGCTTAAACTGCTAGCTGTTTGACTCGCGCCCAAAGCTCGGCATTGACTGGCGCACTTAAACCGTGTGCTTGTGCACGCTCACAGATATAGCCGTTAATTTGGTCTATCTCGGTTCGCCTTTGATGCGCAATATCTTGGTGCATCGACGAGAAGTTCCCAGCTGTTAGGCGGATCACTTGGTAGACCCTGTCGTGCAAAAATGATTTATCAAGCGACACGCCATCATGTGCGGCAACTAGGACTAACTCATCGAGAATACCCTTAATCATTTCACTAAAATCTGGCTCAGCTAGTTTGCCATTGGGGCATTGATATAGCGCCGTGAGCGGATTGATGGCGGCATTGACTGCGAGTTTTTGCCACAGGCAAGGCACAATCGTATCGACCCATTCACTGCTCGGGATGGCAGCCAGCAAAGCGTTGCGATAATGCTCCGTCAGTTCAGCGCCTGTGAAATGCCCCAGCTGAGTCAGCCCTTGTCCGGTTTGCTTAATCAGCCAAGGGGCTTGGCGTAACACCCCTTGAGACGTTGTCCCTAGGCTTAGCCCTCTGCCATTGGCTTGCGCATTAATCAGCGGTGCTAGCGCTAAATGAGGCCCCATGCCATTGTGTAATAACAAAATATGACATTGGCTAGGCAGTTGCTTGAGTAAGGGGGAGAGCGCATCGAGCACTTGATAGGCTTTAACGCAGACAATCACGAGGCGGATATTATCGAGCGCATTGGCCGCTAAGATAGGCACAGAATACTGGAGTGCGTGTGTTTTCTGTTGATTATCATTGGCCAGCGCTAATGGAGTGACACTAAGTGTCTGCTGTATAGATGCAATTGAATCGCGGCCGATAAGACCAACACTCATGCCCGCTGTTGTCAGTTGGTGGCAAATAAGCTGCCCAACGGCACCAGCACCTAAAATCGCAATATCCACCACGCGATTTATGTTCACTGCATGAGTCATATGTGTAGCCTTAAGGTATCTGTTATCAGTACCAGTTTGAAGCACCTGAGTTAATCTTCTCGTAATTGCGCTGCGCGGAAGTATTTGCCATAGGCCCAATTGCAAAAGTAAAACAGTGCAATACCCGAAAAGTCGGCAATAACGTCACCCACAGAAGCGCTACGGTAGGGCAAACGTGATTGCACTAACTCAATTAAAATGGCGTAGCATGCCAGTGTGAGAGATAACCAATACCACTTAGGTTTGAAAGCAAGATAGGTGAGATAGGAGAGGCAAAAAAAGCTCCCAAGATGGCCGACCTTGTCGATATTCGGGATACTTTGCGAATAGGTTGGTCTGGAAAATACCAGATAACTGATCACGACAAAGGCTACGGCTAAAGCCAGCTTAAATAGGGTATTTTTAGTTATCACAAATATGTTTGTATTAGCTTAGAGTGGGGCAATGATAGGAAAATGTGTGGCTAAAGTCACCCATGATTACGCTTTTATTCTAGGCTTTACCTTCAACTTAGGCCTGTGTGTGGGTAAACTAGCTGCATATTAATTTGATATGGGACATAAAAAATTATGCCTTCAATGGATATTGTGTCAGAAGTGAATGAAGTTGAACTGCGTAATGCGGTTGATAATACTAAGCGTGAGCTGGCGACACGTTTCGATTTCCGCGGTAAAACGGCTGACGTCGAATATAAGGACCATGTGGTCACGTTAACCGCTGAAGATGACTTCCAATGCCAACAATTAGTGGACATTTTACGTATGCAACTGAGCAAACGTAATGTGGATCCGTCTTCGATGGAAGTCGATGAGAAAGCCATCCACAGCGGTAAAACCTTCTCCCTAAAAGTGAAGTTTAAAGAAGGTATAGAAACCTTAATTGCTAAAAAACTGGTCAAGCTAATTAAAGACAGCAAACTTAAAGTGCAAGCGTCTATTCAGGGCGAGAAAGTACGAGTTACAGGTAAAAAACGTGACGATTTACAAGCTGTCATGGCGTTGGCACGTGAGTCTGAGTTAGGCCAGCCTTTCCAATTTGATAACTTTAAAGATTAATCGAGCAGAATTGGTTTAACGTGATGCAGTATCGCGTTTGCCATTTCGTCTTTAAATGTAAAAGCCCTCACACTAAGGTGTGAGGGCTTTTTTATATTGATGACATAAGTGCTATGAGACCTTAATCCGAGTTTGTTGGTGCACTTTTTGATGAATCATCCATTAATGATGTGCTTGGATGCGGCGCATACTTGTTGACTAAGATAACCAAAAACAACACCGGAAAGCCAATAACACTGGCGGCGACAAAGAAGTTCACATAACCAAATACGTCGACATAAGCGCCCGAGAAGCCCGCGATAAATTTAGGGAAAAGCAACATAATCGAAGACAGTAAGGCATATTGCGTTGCACTGTAGCCGTTGCTAGTGAGACTCGAGAGATAGGCAATAAATGCCGCCGTGGCTATCCCAGCGCTGAAGTTATCCACGGAAATAGCAAAGGTTAAAAAGGGCACGTTGTAGCCAATCACTGCCTGCCACGCAAATAGCAGATTGGTTACGGCAACCAGTAAGGCACCGAGGAAAAGGATTTTCATAGTTCCGAAGCGGGCTAACAAAACACCGCCGAAGGCTGCGCCGACTAAGGTCATGATCAGGCCATAGATTTTACTCAAATAGGCAATTTCTTCCTTAGTGAATCCCATGTCCACATAAAAGACGTTCGCCATAATCCCCATCACAATATCCGAGATCCGGTAGCAAGAAATCAGTAATAAGATAAGGATAGCGCTGCGGCCATAGCGTTTGAAAAAGTCGATAAAGGGTAAAATACTGGCCGTATATACCCAAGATATGCCCGCTGCGATAATTCTAGGATAACGTGCACTTAAGCGTTGTTTTAGCGCTAATTCAGTGGCATCGGCGGCGCGGGTATCGACTTCGGGTTCGCGGCTAAAAAGCGTGGTCAAAATCCCAACAGACATCAAGCCCGCCATAATCAGGTAAGAAGTTTGCCATGCCACTAAGTTGTATGCCGTGTTACCGGGTTCAACCCAAGCCGCTATGGTTAGAGCACCTGCGGTGGCGATAATCATGGCGCTGCGATAACCCACTTGATAGGCCGCTGCTAGTGCGGCTTGCATCTTTTCTGGGGCTGATTCAATCCGAAAGGCATCAATAACAATATCTTGGGTGGCTGAGGCAAAGGCGACCATTAACGCGAACAGTGCCAAGCGCTCGAGATCTTTGAGAGGGTCACTAAAAGACATGCCTAAGATGGCACCAACCAATAACAACTGAGCGAACAGCATCCAGCTACGGCGGCGGCCTAGAAATCGAGTTAGCAGCGGCAATGAAAGCCGATCGACTAAGGGTGACCAAGCCCATTTAAACGCATAGGCTAAGGCTATCCAGCTGAAATAACCGATTGAAGTGCGATCAACACCAGCTTCACGCAACCAAAAGGATAACGTTGAAAATACCAGCATTAATGGTAGACCAGCAGAAAAACCCAGTAATAACAGGATCAAAACCCGCTTGTGATAATAGACACTGAGGGCATCGAGTGTACGTTGAATAAAACCTGTTGCGGACATAGGCATGAGTCTAAGTGTTTAATCCGCTTAGCTTACGGGTAAGGTGCCATAGGGTTCAAGGGCTAATGGTATTCCTTTTACTTTGGAGTCCCGTTTAGCACTATAAGATGGTTGAATATGGCTCGAGAGTTAACTGCTTGTAGCTAAAAGTTTATCGCTTATCTTTATCGCCAGCATTGATCTTGATAGTAAGGAGAGCGTAATAATGTACACACGAGGAATTTGTTTACGAAATAAAAAGGCCCTATTACAGGGCCATTTTTTATCGATAGGAATGCTGAACTTAAGGTCTTATCCCGATGCATCCCTGCGGCACTCGGCCGCCTAAACTCAGGTAGTCACAGCAATCATTTACTTGCTTACGCAGATATTGATTACCGCGGATCACACAGTCAGGCCACCTGTTAAAGCTGTGGAGCAAGTGCCAAAACACTTTTTCAGTTTCAGTTTGCGCTTCGCCAGTCGAATTCAGTTGCTGCCATTCTTCTAACGTGTCCCATAAGTAAAGTTGCACTTCATGGAAGTCGAGTTCTTCACTCAAAAACGCTTTTCCATAGAAGGCGAGTTGGGGCGCTTTATTATCGATGAACTCAGTTGCCGTCATCGTTTGCCTCCTTTCTGTTTACTATCACAGTATAGATGCAAAATTAGCGCTTTTGCTCGAAATTATATTTTGATTACTGTTTTGGTAATAATTTGGCTTTTTTCAATATGATAGGGGTAACAGGAACATCGGGCCAATTGAGCTTAGTGTTAGTTCCGGTCTCAACGACAGCCATAGCTTCGAGGACGGTTTTACCTTCAATCACTTCACCAAATACGGCATAACCCCAACGACGTTTAGAGGGATCGAGTTTAGTGTTGTCGGCTACGTTAAAGTAGAACTGACGAGTGGCTGAGTGCGGCTCGTTTTCACGTGCCATGGCGATAGTGCCCATGCTATTTGTTAGGCCATTTCCTGATTCGTTGACTATCGGCTTACCCTCGGGGAGCTCTTCATACTTGGGGGTGAGTCCGCCGCCTTGCACCACAAAGTCACTGATCACGCGGTGAAATATTGTGTTGTCGTATTCGCCTTTAACGACATGAGTTAAAAAGTTATCGACAGTGATTGGTGCACGAGTTCTATCTAGCTCGACCACTATTTTGCCTAAGCTAGTATCAAATTCGACTCTGGGATACAAGGTATCGGCCTGAATGTCGAGTGCGAGGCTATGATGACTCATAAAGATGAGTAAGAGGGCTGATATCCAACGGAGCATATTGATTTCCTTATAATAAACTGACGCTGTTATTTTTGTAGAAACTGATTAAGCTCAGGATCGTTTAGAATCTCGCCGGTAAGTTGGCCGAGCAATTTGTTCATATCCAGTTCTAAGGTTGCAAAATCGGGCGTTAAAGGACCTTTTAAAGTGCCTTTGGCTTTATAGCGTTTTACCAGCTCTTGGGTGGAATTTTTGGCTTGAACTGCGATTAACACACTGTGTTTTGCCTCATAGCCAAAGGTCTTTTTAGTGATATCCATTTGCAATTCTTCTAATTGAATTTGCACTGAATTACTTGCGCTTGGGTCGATTTGGTAGCCCGCTTGAGCAAAACCTGCGCGGAATACTTCATCGAGTAACAGTTTAGGCGGTTCGCTCGGGCCAACTAAACGTGTTTTTGTCCCTTCTTCAATAAAACGAGCAACATAATCGACTGTGCGTGTATCTACCGTTTCAAGAGCGATAGGTACAAGTTGCGCCGTTTGTTGGCTGATATTGGGCACTTGAGGGCTGAAAGCCATATGAGTCGGATTTTGGCTGGCACAGCCCGCGAACAGCAGGGGGAAAGTCAAGGTCAGTAATAGCCGTTTCATGGGATCTCTCGTACAAGTAAAAGTGGCTACAGCATACCAGAAATCACTTTTGATGCCACAGAACACCGTGATTCAGTTGAGGTACAGCTTTTATTGCTAATATCTTGTGCTCATTATTCACATCCGTGTTTTCTGTGCATTCACATCATTTATTCGCATAGTTACAAGGCATGGAAGGCAGGTTAAATATGGAAAAAATATCATTCACTTCGTTATTTGTTGGCCTGATGCTGGCGTCAGGCCTGATGAGCTCCAATGCGCTCGCGGGCGATTCTGCCCATATACTGGGTGGTAGTTTAGGTTACGGTACCCAAGAATTTGAAACTAAGAACGGTAAATATGATGCGGGTGACACCTTAACCAGCGACTTATATTACCGCTATATGCTCAACGAGCATTTTGGGTTTGAGGCGGGTTATTTAGCGGGTTCAGGTGGGGTGGCGAGTGCGCTTGTTAGCGTCATCAGTGAGATAAAAGATTTACGTTACCAAGGTGTTAGAACCGCGGCTTACGGTGAGTATGCTTTGTCTCGTGGTAACAGCTTGTATGCCAAATTAGGCGCTGCTTACACTCAAGTCAGCTATGAGATAGATAAACAAGATATGGACTCGGATGATGTCGGTTTTTATGGCGCTGCAGGCTGGCAATATCGATTTAAGTCAGGATTCGGTTTGAATTTGGAATACCAATATATCCCGATGAAAGAGCTTGAATTACAGGGGATCAACTTTGGTATTAGCTACCGATTCTAATCTTTCCTTATCCAACGATTAAAGCGCCTTTAGGCGCTTTAATCGTTTTACAAACAAGGAATTTAAAACATTAAACCGAATACTGACTGGCAACAAAATGACAACATTTTGTCCTTGCACTCTTTTAATGCAATGGGGGACAGGTTAGAGTAAAAATTCGATGTTTAGAATGAGAGAGCATAGATGCTCCCGCGTCTTTTTTGTAAGGCTTAGTCATGTTAACGATAGCAACGCAAATCGCCCCAGATAACCTGATCAATCCGAAGGGGTTACCCCATTTTGGTCATTTCGATGGCATAGTCAAAACCTTAGGTTTAGCGGACTTTGCCTATTTCGATACCATGGATAAACCTGCTTCAGCGTGGGCTAAGCATTTCGATTATAAACAATTTCAGTTTGTCTCTTTGGTCACGCCGCGTTATGTCCTAGGCATCGCGCTTGCCGATATTGCCTACGTCGGCAGTGCTTTTTGTTATTTATACGATATAAAAACCAACACACTCACCCAGCTTGATTGGTTAAAACCTTTGAGGTTTGGCTATCAAATTACGCCATCGCCAGCCGAGGGCCGAAGTAGTATTGGCCGTAAAGGGGCGCAGTTAAGCTTTGAGATTGTAGAGGGCGGTTGGCGGTTAATCATTGATACTAAGAACATTCAAGCCGATGTTACTTTACACTCAGCCCCCTTAAGTTTGCCTATGGCCATGTGTAGTCCTACTGGATACAACGGCTGGACTTACACACAAAAGCATAATGGTTTGACCGTTAAAGGTAGTTTGACTGTGGGTCATGAGCCGCAGCCGCTGAATCAAGCTTTAGCAGGCTATGATTTTTCAGCGGGTTACATGCGCCGTGATACCAGTTGGCGCTGGGCGTCAATTAACGCGCGGATCCATGAGGGCATTATGGGGCTTAATTTAGCGGCGGGTGTTAATGAAACTGGGGCTACTGAAAATGTCTTTTGGATTAATGGCGAGCGTCATTTACTCGGGCCAGTGCAATTTGAGTTTGATCGCCATGCCACGCTCGGCGCCGAGGTTTGGCGAGTCTACAGTCAAAATGGCCAAGTGGATTTGCAGTTTGCGGCGCGCAATTGTCGCAGTGAAAAGCGTAATTTGCTCTTGCTTAAGAGTAATTTCCGCCAATTCATCGGTCATTTCAGCGGCACGATTACCGATAATCAAGGGCACAGTTACCAGTTAAATAATGTTCTGGGACTCGCCGAAGATCATTATGCCCGCTGGTAGCTAACGGCTACTAACGGATCGCAGCTGCCTGCGTTGTGGCGTTGAATGCGGTTTATAGAATGCAGTTAGAGTTTTTATAAAAGTAACAATAAAAATAATCATAAAATAAAAATAGAACAGGATGATCTTATATGGATATCGCCTCGCTGATCCAGCACCCAGAATTGTTACTGCTGGTGCTTGCACCTTTGTTTTTTGTGTGTATTTTGCTGGAATGGTACTTTGGCGATAAAAGACAAAAGCTACCGTTAAGTGCACGTTATCGCGGCCAAGAAGTGCTGTGTAATTTCAGCCTCGCGGCCATGCATCAAGGTGCTGATTTACTCACTGGTTTGCTGATCGCTAAGCTGTATTTGGCGATTTTTGGTTGGAAGTTATTCGATATTGAAATGGGCCCATTGAGCTTTATTACCTTGATGGTCGCGCAGGATTTTTGTTATTACTGGTTCCACAGGGCGAGCCACAGAGTCCGCTGGATGTGGGCGGCTCACGTGGTGCACCATAGCTCTGAGAATATGAATTTTAGCACGGCGTTTCGTCAGAGTTTAATGTATCCCTTTGCAGGCATGTGGGTATTTTGGTTACCGCTGGTGGTCATAGGTTTCGATCCAAACTGGGTGGTGTTTGTGGTATTACTCAATCTGGGATTGCAATTTTTTGTGCATACCCAAGCGATTAAATCACTCGGACCGCTGGAATGGGTCTTCAATACACCGTCACATCACAGGGTGCACCACGGTCGTAATCCCCAATATATAGATAAGAACTATGCGGGCGTGCTGATTATTTGGGACAAGCTGTTTGGTACCTTTGAGCCCGAAGTGGAGACTGTGATTTACGGCATTACTAAGCCAGTGAATAGTTTTAATCCCTTTAAAGTGACTTTTAGCGAATGGCGAGACATGTTTGCTGAGGTTACCGCGACAGGCTTGAGTGTTAAACAACGATTACGTATCTTGTTTGCTCCGCCTTCCAGCAGTTTAAAAAGCGAGGAATAACAATCCACTGCATTTTCCAAGTTAAATAGCGCAAATGGCTAATAGAGTCTTGAATTTAGCCTTGCTAGCCTATATTCCGTTTTTTGCCACTGTTTTGGTGTAAAAATGTACAATCCCATACTTTGGTGGTACTTTTTGGGGGAAGGAATTTAACTCGGGAGGACTTATCATGATGGATGAACCTCGATTATCCGCGGAGGAGCTTGCTTGTTTTAGCGAACTTTTTTCGCCGACTCGTGTGGGCACAGCCTTGACTAACGATCCCCTAGTCAATCACGTGCTCACAGTCACAACTGAAGTGCCGCAAGTTATCGCCTCGATTCTCGGTAAGGCAAAACTCACTCTATTGGCCGAAGTCGGGACCTATAAACTCTGGTTTCCACTACTGATGAAAGTGGATGACTTTGGACAGTTTCAGCCTACTTTAGGTGTGCCTGAAGTGCTAGATGCCTCGGGAGTGGAGCGCAGTTGGCGGTTAACTCAGGCCGATGATGTGTGGATATTCGACCACGATCAAGGTGAGCAATGGTCTGTTGCCTCGTTATCCAGTTCTGGCATGGCCATCCGTGCTAAATCACAGCAGCAATTTAAGCAATTGTTAGGCAGTAAAGATCTGCAATTACAATTGCCCAATGGCGAGACTATGCGCGTCGATATCGAGCCTATTCGTAGCGAGAAAGGTCTGGCCTTCGTTAAGTTTCAGGCCGAAACCGAAGAGCGTGAAGCGTTGCGTCAATTCTTATTTAGTCGCCACCGTAGCCAGCACGCTCAGCTCTACCGTGACTTACGTTAGTACCTCTATTGCGACAGTTTTTGGCCTTGTGTTAGTTGACCTGTTATCTAAAAATCTCAGTTCTGCAACTCGAATGTGAAATCCACTGATTAGAAGCTGTCATTTGTGATTGCTGTGCTTTTCCCCGATTGTTACCTGCCAATCTGTCGCCCGATGGATTAGAATGGCGGTGAATTCAACACATCAGAGCGAGCGGTATGCACGTACATATTTTAGGAATTTGTGGAACCTTCATGGGTGGTCTAGCGTTATTGGCTAGGGCCAAAGGGCACAGAGTGACGGGCTCGGATGCCAATGTCTATCCTCCAATGAGCACGCAACTAGAGGACCAAGGCATTGAGCTTATTCAAGGTTTTGATCCTAGCCAGCTGGGTGAAGCTGGGCACTATCCTGACTTAGTTGTCATTGGTAATGCCATGAGCCGGGGTAATCCTTGTGTGGAAGCCGTGTTGAACATTGGCATCCCTTATACCTCTGGCCCGCAGTTTTTAGCCGATCATATTTTGCCAGAGCGTTGGGTGCTGGCAGTGTCTGGCACTCACGGTAAAACCTCGACATCTAGCATGTTAGCCTGGATTTTAGATGATTGTGGTTATGAGCCTGGGTTCCTAATCGGTGGCGTACCGCAAAACTTTGGTGTGTCGGCACGTTTAGGCAAGACCGCTTTCTTTGTCGTTGAGGCCGACGAATACGACAGTGCCTTCTTCGATAAACGTTCGAAATTCGTGCATTATCATCCACGTACCTTAGTGATCAACAATCTTGAGTTCGATCATGCCGATATTTTTGCCGATCTGGCTGCGATTCAAAAGCAGTTCAACCACTTAGTTCGCACCGTTCCTGGTGAAGGCAAGATCATTTGGCCCGCCGATTCCCATGCCGTTAAGCAAACGATTGATATGGGTTGTTGGAGTGAGCAAGAAACCTATCATTCAGCCGAATCGACCAGCGGTTGGTATGGCAAAGCGTTAAGTGATGATTGCCATCGCTTTGAAGTATTTTTTGATGGCGAGTCCCAAGGTATTCTCGAATGGGATTTGATTGGTCAACACAATATTGAAAACGCCATGATGGCCATTGCTGCCGCACGTCACGTGGGCGTTAAGCCGAGTGCTGCAATTGAAGCTTTAGCTAAGTTTATGCCACCTAAGCGTCGACTCGAATTACTCGGAACCGTTAACGGTGTGAGCGTATATGACGATTTTGCCCACCATCCGACGGCCATTGCGACCACATTAAAAGGCATGCGGGCTAAGGTTGGGCAGAGCAAGATTACTGTGGTACTCGAGCCGCGCTCAAATACCATGAAGAGCGGTGTCCATAAAGACACTTTAGCTTTTTCTATGATGCAAGCCGACGAAGCCTTTTTATATCAAGCCGATACCATCGACTGGAATATGAAAGAAGCTATGGAAGCGGCGGTGATCCCTGTGACTGTGTTACATCAAATTGATGATGTGGTCGCGAAAGTCGCAGCAACCGCCAAAGCAGGCGACACCATAGTGGTGATGAGTAACGGCGGTTTTGGTGGGTTACATAAGAAGCTGCTGGCCGCATTAGAACAGGCTTCAACTGTAGAGCAGGTTAGCTAAGATGGGCTACGCAAAGTCGACTAAGGCGATTAGTTTAGCTTGGACGGGCGCCTCGGGTGCTCCCTATGGGCTTAAGTTACTCGAGTGTCTGTTGGTATCGGGTTATCAAGTGTTTTTGATGATCTCCAGTGCCGCTCGAGTGGTATTGGCGACGGAACACGGCTTACAGTTAAGCGCCAACAGTGACAAAGCCCATGCCCAACTGTTGGCTTTGCTGCACGAAAAAGGCGTGATTATTGCTGGCGAGTTAGTGGTATTAGGCAAAGATGAGTGGTTTTCGCCGCCAGCATCGGGTAGCGCTGCACCTAAACAAATGGTGATTTGTCCTTGCTCAACGGGGACATTAGCGGCAGTTGCTACCGGAATGAGTAATAATTTACTCGAACGCGCCGCTGATGTGGTGATTAAAGAGCGTGGCCAACTTATCCTAGTACCTAGGGAAACTCCTTTTAGTGCCATACACTTAGAGCATATGTTAAGCCTTTCTCGCCTCGGCGCGACCATTATGCCCGCTGCACCCGGCTTTTATCACAATCCCAAATCGGTAGAAGATCTGGTAGACTTCATGGTCGCTCGAATTCTCGATCATTTGGGCGTTGACCATGCATTAACGAGTCGCTGGGGTTATGACAAACAGTCTAACCGCGACCTCGACAATTGAGACTTATATGAAACACACCACCGAAGTGATGATCTCTGCAGAAGAGATAAGCCAGAAATTGGATCAAATGGCAGAGCTAATCAATGCCCATTATGCCCACAGCGAACGTCTGCTGATGGTAGGCTTGTTAAAAGGCTCAGTGGTCTTTATGGCTGACCTGTGTCGCCGCATTAAAGGCCATGTTGAAATCGATTTTATGTCGGTTTCCAGTTATGGCAATGCTATGACCAGCTCACGGGATGTGAAAGTGCTGAAAGATGTGCAATCAGATATCGCCGGTCGCGATGTATTGATTGTGGAAGACTTGATTGACTCAGGTAATACGTTAAGCAAAGTGCGCGAGATGTTGTTACTGCGGGAGCCTAAGAGTCTTGCACTGTGCACCCTGTTGGATAAACCTGAGCGTCGAGAAGTGGATGTGAAGGTCGATTTTATCGGTTTTACTATCCCTGATGAGTTTATCGTAGGTTATGGTATTGATTATGCCGAGCAGTATCGCAATCTACCTTATATCGCCAAAGTCGTATCACTCGATTAAGTGTCCGATACAGTTTAAAACTCCCGCAACAGGCGGGAGTTTTGCTTTTTGCGGCAATATAAAAAGTATTAATGATTGAATCATTAAAGATTTTCTTTTCAATCAATTAGCTAATTTTTTGCTTTAGTTCTGCAACCTATCATTGTAATTGTGTTTTTTAGCACCATCTTATTACTTTCTAATGTGTAAGGATCGGTACAAATATGGCGAATATTACCCATGCTCTGGTACTCGAAGGGCTTAAAAAAACCTATAAAGGCGGCGTCGAAGCGGTTAAAGGCATCAGCCTCACCGTCAATCAAGGGGATTTCTTTGCCTTGCTCGGCCCCAATGGTGCGGGTAAATCCACCACGATTGGTATTATTAGCTCCTTAGTGCAGAAGAGTTCAGGTACGGTCAAAGTCTTTGATTATGATATCGATAAGCAGCTAGAACACGCCAAACTCTGCATTGGTTTAGTGCCACAAGAGTTTAACTTCAACCAGTTTGAAACCGTGCTGCAAATTGTGGTGAATCAAGCGGGTTACTATGGTGTGCCAAAACCTATCGCCCTTGAGCGTGCCCAAAAATACTTAAGCCAACTGGATCTGTGGGAAAAGCGCAATAGCCCTTCGCGGGAATTATCCGGCGGGATGAAGCGACGGTTAATGATTGCGCGCGCTCTGATGCACGAACCTAAATTATTGATTTTAGATGAACCTACCGCAGGTGTGGATATTGAACTGCGCCGCTCTATGTGGGAGTTTCTTAAACAAATAAACCAGCAGGGCGTGACGATCATCCTGACCACTCATTACCTTGAAGAAGCGGAAATGCTTTGCCGTAATATCGGCATTATCGATAAAGGTATTTTAGTGGAATGCACTAGCATGAAGGCGTTGCTGAGTAAGCTGAATATGGAGACTTTTATTCTCGATCTTCGTCGCGATACTGGAACGGCCCCCGTGCTCGATGGCATGGCTTGTCGCTTAACCGACTCTCATACCTTAGAGGTGGATGTAGCGAAAGAGCATAATCTTAACGATGTCTTTAGCCAATTGAGCGCAGCCAATATTGAAGTGCTATCGATGCGTAACAAGTCTAATCGGTTAGAAGAACTCTTCGTTGAACTCGTGAAGAAAACTCAAGGAGCCTCCGCATGAATCAGCTCTACTTTATTGCCTTTAAAAGTATTTTAAGTAAAGAGATCAATCGTTTTACGCGAATTTGGATCCAGACTTTAGTGCCGCCTGCGATTACCATGACTTTGTATTTTTTGATTTTTGGTAACTTAGTCGGCAGCCGAATTGGAGAGATGGGCGGCGTATCTTATATGGAGTTTATCGCCCCAGGTTTGATCATGATGTCGGTGATCACTAACTCTTACTCGAACGTGGCGAGCTCATTTTACAGTGCCAAGTTTCAACGCAATTTAGAAGAGCTGATGGTGGCTCCTGTGCCCCATTATGTGTTGATTGCTGGCTATGTTGGTGGCGGCGTGGCGCGCGGTTTGTGTGTCGGCCTAATAGTGACGCTTGTGGCCATGTTCTTCGTCGACATTAGCTTGCATCATGCCGGTTTAGTGGTAATGACAGTGTTTTTAACCTCAGTGTTATTTTCACTGGGTGGATTAATCAACGCTGTTTTTGCAAAGAGTTTTGATGATATCAGTATCATCCCTACCTTTGTGCTCACCCCATTAACCTACCTTGGCGGTGTATTTTACTCCCTGTCACTCTTGCCCCCTTTCTGGCAAGGTGTGTCGGCACTCAATCCTGTGGTCTATATGATCAACGTGTTCCGCTATGGCTTTTTAGGCTTCGCCGACATCAGCGTGTCATTGTCCATCGCCATTATGATCGGTTTCTGTGTCACACTTTGGACCTTAGCGTATTACTTAGTCTCGCGCGGAATCGGCCTGCGTTCCTAGACATATTTCTTTAGAGCGTAATAGAAAAAGGGAGCCATTAAGGCTCCCTTTTTAGTGTCAACAACTCGTTACTTCATACGACGACGCATTGCCGCCAGTGGTAACAATAAGGCGGTTAGCCAACCTAGAGCACCGCCACCTGAACTATCAGGTTTACTTTTAACTGTTAGTACTAGTTCTCCTGGATTACTTTGGAGCTTTCCGTCATTCGCTATTACGGTAAACGTGTAAGTTCCTGCTTCAGATGGAGTAACAGTTATGTTTTCGTTTGTTGGAGTAAAGTCTAAGGTCTTTCCTCCTGTTTGAGCCCAAACATAACTTAAAACATCTCCATCAACGTCTAACGGATTGGGTTTTAGTGTGATTGCATTTCCTGCAACACCGCTTTGAGGCTGTGGTGCAACAACTGGAGCATCATTCACATTTTTTACGTCGATCGTTACGGTGGTAGCTTCGCCAGTATTGCCATCTTCGTCTGCAGATGTATAGCTAAGCATATCTGAACCGAAATAATCTTTCGCTGGAGTGTAATCAATTCCACCTGCGGAATTGATTGAAGCAGTGCCGTGTGAAGGTGCTTGTACAATAGCTAAGCTGCCTAATACACCTTTTGGCATGATATCAATAATGCGTTGGGCGTTTGCCGTAATGCCATCACCTGTAATTGATACTCGAGCAACTTTCATATCTGGTTTGGTATCATTTTGTAAGACATCAATTGAGACTAAAGCTTCTTCGTTGGTTTCAATTACATCGGCTTGTCCAACATTGAGAGTTGTTGCTTTAACATCGTAGTTAATAGTGACATTTCCTGCTGTTGTATTTTTTAAGGTTAGTGCATCACCAGTTGCAATGCTGCCACCTGTACCATTAAAGTTATAAGTCGTCCCAATAGTACCGCCTACGTTCTCAGCACCAATAGTGACGTTTGCAGGTATATTTGGAATATTGATATAGTTAAAGACAACCTCTTCAGTATCACCTGTCCTAATCCAAATACTAAATGTATAAGCGTTACCTGATGTATCGCCATAGAGTTTGCCCTTATTCCACTCTAAAGCTAACCATTTCACCCCAGCGCCATCAGTGAATACACCAACGGCTAAATCACCACCACCAGTATCGCCGACAGACTTATCTGATAAGTCGAAATCAGACCAGAATGGAGCAAGGATATTATTTGGGTTACCACTATCTGGTAATTGTTTATTTGCAAAAGTACCACTTGCACTTCCGCCGCCAACAATCGCTAATCCATTGTCTGAGATTGTTATTTTGCTGTAGCTCACACCGTTGTATTTAAAGCTTGGAACTGTAAAAGTAAAGGCTTGTTCATCACAGCCTTCAGGGCAAGTAACGGGGACAACACCTAAGCCAACGATACTTGGAAATCTTTGAGCACCTTTTGTTGTTGCCATTTTAGGTAAATCTAGTTGGCCTACCCATGTGACAACCCCTAAATCTTCATTTACCTGCAATCCATTTTGTGTTGCACCTGCTAAAGTGACTTTTACATCATCTTTTGAGGTTAGTTTAGTACCTTTAGGCGCTTGCGCTGTTACTGTGACTGTATTTGCAAATACATTATTGTTCACAGTTGCAACCAATGGGATCACATCACTCGCAGTAATATCTGTTTTGGTTGTAAGTGTAGAAATTAAGGATGCATTACTTGATTCTTTAGCTAAAACAGCTAGAGGTAAATGAGCATTTTGTAACCCTTCCGTGCTGTTGATTAATATGTTTCCGAAGATCCACTCGCCATATTCAGCGAAAGTTGAGTCAACGGTTACAGTAAACGTGGCAGAGGCTCCTGCGGCAAGTTCTAAGGTAGAGGGGGATACTGTGATGCCTGTGCTATCTGATGAAGTTGATAAGCTCCAAGATGTCGTTGCATCGCTTTTGTTATAGACAGTACGAGTGAAGGTGCATGGACCAACGCAAGAGTCTGAAGCAATTGAAGGTTTGTCAAAGGTTAATACTGCCTTGGCTGCAGCATCTAAATCCATGCGACCTGCACCCATGTCAAATGGAGTTGCTGGGGTTGTTGCATCATCATCGAGAATGTCTTCATATTTAGCCGTAGAAGTGAGAGCCGTTTTTATATCATTTGCGCTCCACTCTGGGTGCAGTTGGCTCATAAGAGCTGCTGCACCTGCAACATGAGGGCTTGCCATACTGGTGCCAGAGATCATATTAAAGTCTTCACCACCATCATCAGGAGAAAAAGCTGACAGAATGTTGGTACCAGGTGCTGCGATATCCGGTTTAAGAATATTTTGGTTGCCATCAGGACCGCGTGAACTGGTGCTATTTAGATTATCAGCAAGTTCAGTAACCATGATGCGTTTAGTTTTTGCAACTATAGTACCAGTTGTTGCAGTATCTCCCATTGCTTCGATTACAGCTAAACCTGCATCTTTCGTAATCATAACTGCAGGGAATGGTTCGCCAGGCATAGACATAGTCGTCGGCGCACCTGCCGCATTGTTATAAACTACAAGGGCTTTAGCGCCTGCAGCTTTTGCGTTTGTTGCTTTCAATGAAAAGTTACATGTTCCGCGAGAAATCAATGCAATGCCATCTTTGAACGAATCAGCAGCAAAGGCATCACAACCATTGGCATTTTCAGCATCTAAATTAACGGCCGCAATCACTGGAGCGGTAATATCTTCTGAGAGCACTGCATCAGAACTTGGGATAGCAAGTAAATCATCACCACCGGTATTAAAGCTATTAGCGAAAAAACGCCCTGTTGTAGTGTTAGCAACAGTTATTCCTGATTCAATACAAGCAGGGCAGCCGATAGTTTGAGGACCATTACCATCGTTACCGGCAGCGCTAACTACAACAACACCCGCAGCTTCTGCAGCTTCAAACATGGTTTTGTATGGGCTGCTAGCTGGATCACTACCAGCACTCCCCCCCCATGAGTTGTTGATTACATCTGCGCCATCATTAACAGCATGTTCTAAGGCTTCCATTAACATGATGTTTGAACCACTACCACCAGTACAGTCAGCTTTACTATAAAGAGCTTTATAAACCATTAAGTATGCAGCTGGAGCAACGCCTGATAACTCAACAGGGATTTCTTTGAAGGTTGTTGATACTTTATTACCAACGGCGGTTCCTGCTACGTGAGTACCATGGCCACCAAAACCGAGTGGGCTCATGTATTCATCAGCGCAAACAGGGAATGTAGGTTGTGACCAACGCGCAACGATTAGTTTGTTATTACAGAAAGATGCATCAACAGTCGAGCAATAGTCATCCGATGGTAAATTTCCACTTGGTGCGGTAAAGCCTGCGTCAGTAAACATGGGGTTTTCAGGACGAATGCCACCATCAATGATTGCGACTTTAATTCCTTTACCTGCATTTTCCATCCCAGAAACTGCTTCCCACATTGCTTGGGAATTAATAACTTGGTGAGAAGCATCCATGTTTATTTCATACATGGTTTCTGGATAGACTGATTTAACACCTGGCATTTGAGCCAGTTTTTCAGCGGTTAATCCTTGGCCAACAACAGTGACACCATTAAATAATGTTTGAAAATGGCGTTCTATTTTTGCATTAGGTACTGTTTTAGCTAGAGCAGAAGAAAAATTGTTCTGCTCTTTTGTAAGATGATTGGTGTAGCTTTTTACTTCAGCTGACTGTACGTTGATTTTTTGACCTTTTTTTGCTGAAGCTGTTGCAGCAAACGAGCCAATACCACCTTGGTATTTAGCGAGTGCAGGAGATTCCATTTCAACAATAAAACGTTGTGGTGCACCTAAATTTGTTGTTGCCACTTTAGGTTTGCTAAATTTATCGTGAGATGTGATCTCGGGTGAGTAAGGTTTAAATGTAAATTCACTGTTAGCAATAGCTGCGCTTGAGAGTAGTGCAGCAGAGATAGCGATCGATAGTTTTGTCTTCACAACTTCTTCCTTGTCAATTAATGCTTTCAGCACTTTACTAAATGTGCTTGTAGCTGAATTGTTATAGTTTATGCTGCGCTCTTTGGCGGCAGCAATGAAGTTGTAACACAAATATATCGTATGGTTAACACTTTTGCGATAAAAAAGATGTTAATCACACTTTGCGGTTTGTTATGTTGTTTGCAGGTAGTTTGCTGTTTTTTTCTGTTTAAGGCTTAACCGCTCTGACGATTGGGTTTTGTAGGCTGATCAAGGTTTCTGTTGATTGGATTTCATCGATAGATTGGATGCGATTGATGAGCACGTGTTGCAAGCCGTCGATGGATTGGCACATGACCTTTACGAAAATGCTGTAGTTGCCTGTGGTGTAATAGGCTTCAACGACTTCTTCGAGAGCGTTGAGTTTGGCGATAGCGGCGGGGTAATCGCCAGCACTTTTAAGGTTGATACCGATAAAACAGCAAACGTCATAGCCTAGGGCTTTAGGGTTTACCGTGATTTGCGCACCTGTAATGATCCCCGCTTGCTTCATTTTTTCTACCCGAACATGGATAGTGCCGGCGCTAACGCTAAAGCGTTTAGCGAGTTCGGCAAAGGGTGTGCGGGCATCCTGCATTAGGGCTTCGAGGATATGATTATCGAGTTGATCGCGCTGAAATGCGGTATCCATAAATAAACTCTCTATAACGTAGTGAATTGTCATAAAGTTACGTTTTTTTATGGGGAATTGCTACCAATTTTGCCCGTATTATTTGATTTTAGTGATCATTGTTCGCCCAAAGGCTCACAAAAAGGCACTTCTGCGCTAAAAGTCATGCTGACACCCGAGTAGGGATGTTTGATGGTGAGCTCTGCTGCATGCAGCAATAGTCGAGGCGCTAAGGATTTTGCCAGTGAGTCGGCATAAAAACCATCACCTAAGATCGGATGTCCTAGCGCCATCATATGCACCCGTAATTGGTGTGAGCGGCCTGTGATTGGCATCAGTTTAACCAGCGTTGAGCGTTTGGCGCGGCTCATTACTTGGTAGTGAGTCAAAGACGGTTTGCCAACAAGATGATCGACTTTCTGTTTAGGGCGATTTGGCCAGTCGCAGATCAGTGGATAATCAACGCTGCCAGTGTCATTTTTGACATGGCCTGCGACCCTTGCATAATAGGTCTTGCTGGTTTCTCTATCGTGGAACTGACGTTTTAATTCCCGCTCGGCGCTACGAATAAGGGCGACAACTATCACACCAGAGGTCGCCATATCGAGGCGATGGACGATTTGGCAATGTGGATGCTCTGCTTTTACCCGGGCATAGACACTGTCGTAATGGGCGGGGTCGCGACCGGGCACAGACAACAATCCTGAAGGTTTGTTGATGACGATAATGTCTTTATCTTGATAAAGAATATCGAGCCAAGGAGTGGTCGGTGGTTGGTAAATAAAATCAGTCATAAATAGTGCCTATTCGTCAATGCGGGGCAAAGATACTCTGCTCGGCTTGAGGGTGCAAGTGTGAGGCCCAAAGATCGGCTGTGCCATTATCCTCGCTGACAAAAGTAAAGCGGATTAGTTGATGATTTGCTGATAGAGCTGTATTTGAGTTTTTGTTATACTCCCGTCCTTTTCGTTAACGATCATTTTGAGTCTGTGAAGCCATGAGCCAGCCAGAGATATACACTCCCGAGAATCTTTCTCACGTCCATAACCGTCTTGAGTTATTGGCGCCTGCAAAAAATGCTGACTACGGTATCGAAGCCATACGCCATGGTGCCGATGCGGTATACATAGGTGGTCCTGCATTTGGTGCGCGGGCAACGGCGGGTAACAGTGTTGAAGATATCGCGCGCCTGTGTACTTATGCTCATCAATACCATGCTCAGGTATTCGTCGCCCTCAATACCATTTTGATGGATAACGAACTGGCCGACGCCGAAAAACTCATTTGGCAATTGTACGAAGCGGGTGCTGACGCGCTGATTGTGCAGGACATGGGTGTATTGCAGCTCAATTTGCCGCCGATTGCCCTGCATGCCAGTACCCAAATGGATAACCGCAGCCCAGAAAAAGTGTCGTTCTTAGAGCAAGTTGGTTTTTCTCAGGTGGTGCTCGCCCGTGAATTAGGCTTAAGCCAAATCCGTGATGTCGCCGCGCATACTAATATGCAGCTCGAATTCTTTATCCACGGTGCTTTGTGCGTGGCTTACAGTGGTTTGTGTAATTTGAGCCATTCCTTTAGTAACCGCAGTGCTAACCGCGGTGAATGCTCGCAAATGTGCCGTCTGCCGGGCAATCTTAAAACCCGTCAAGGCGATGTGTTAGCGCAGAACGAACATTTATTGTCTTTAAAAGACAATAACCAAACCGAAAACCTTGAAGCGCTCATCGATGCGGGCATTCGCTCGTTTAAGATTGAAGGTCGCTTAAAAGATTTAAGTTACGTTAAAAACGTCACCGCGCATTATCGCCAAAAGCTGGATGCGATTATGGCGCGTCGCCCTGAGTTTAAGGCTTCGTCCCACGGCCGCTGTGAACATTCTTTTATCCCCGATCCAGAAAAGACCTTTAACCGTGGCAGCACAGATTACTTTGTTAACGAACGTAGCCAAGGAATTAAAGATTTCCGCTCGCCCAAATACATAGGCGAAGAAGTCGGTAAAGTGGTCAGCATAGGTAAAGACTTTATCCAAGTGAGCTCTAGCCATGAGTTTAATAACGGCGATGGCTTAGCGTTTTTCCCCGCGAATTTTGCCATGGCAAAGCAGTCCGATGACAAGCTGCAAGGCCTGCGGGTTAACCGTGCCGAAGGGTTAAAACTGCATATATTGCAGGTGCCAAAGGATTTAAAAGTCGGCATGACTTTGTACCGTAACCATAACCAAGCCTTCGAAGCCCTGTTATCTAAAGAATCTTCTAAACGGATTATCGGCGTCGATTTACGGTTGAGCGACACCCAAGAAGGACTCGCACTGACATTGACGGATATCTATGGCCTAAGCGCCACAGTCAATTTAACGGTCGAGAAGACGCCTGCGACTGATGTCGATAAGACCTTACAAAATACCCGTACTCAGCTGGGTAAGCTCGGCAGTACCGACTTTGTTGCTCGTAGCATTAGTATCGATACGGCCCAAGCTTGGTTCTTGCCTGCGTCTGTGCTCAATGGTCTGCGCCGTGATGGTGTGGCCGCTCTAGAGGCTGCTCGTGTGCAAGGCTACGTGCGTCCACTGCCGTGGAAACATAATTAAGATGCAGTCTATCCCGTCAAGCATTTGAGTTACTTAGGCAACGTTGCCAACGAAAAGGCCAAGGATTTTTATCAACGCCACGGCGTGATTGAAATTCAAGATACCTATGAGAAAAATGGCGTTACCGAAGATGTGCCATTAATGATCACTAAGCATTGCCTACGCTTTAACTTCAATCTGTGTCCGAAGGAAGTGCCGGGGATCAAGGCCGATCCTATGGTGCTTGAAATCGGCAATGATGTGCTCAAGTTGGTATTCGACTGCCCTAAATGCGAAATGATGGTGGTCGGCGAAAACCGTCAAGTGCGAGGCCAGAAGCACCTTTAATATTTGTTATTAGGAGCATTGCAGAGTGTAATGCTCCTCACACCCATTCAGCCTGCATCCGCGCGCTTAATTTGCCTACCTATATCTATGTTGCCCTCACCATAGCTACTCCCATATTTTCATCAAAGCCCAATATTGCACATTCGGTAATGAGCAGATATCTTATTGAAAATAATATCAATAATAAGGGATGTTAAAATGGGATTGTTAGACGGTTTACTCGGTAATGCTGCTGAGGTTGATTTACAGGAATTAGCCGAGGAATTAAGGCCTATCATGGGCATTCAAGAAGAATTAAAACTCGCCTACAAAGTGATCCGTGATTTGTTTATTTTCACCAATAAACGCCTGATCTTAATTGATAAGCAGGGACTTACAGGCAAGAAGGTTACTTACCATTCAATACCTTATAAATCTATTACCCATTTTGAAGTGGAAACGACAGGGCATTTTGATATGGATGCAGAGCTTAAAATTTGGATCTCAGGCCAGAGTGAACCTTTAGTCAAAGAACTCAAGCGTGGCACGGATGTCGTGGGTATTCAAAAGACTATTGCCACTTTTGCACTTTAGTTTTTTTGCACTTTAGTTTTAGTGCTGCGACTTAGATTCATTTAGTGCTATCAAGCTTGGAATTGTTATCGCAAGCTGACGGTTAATGTGAGTAAGGTAAGCCAAGTTTTATCAGGGCTTACCTATCCTCGCTATCGAGTGTGATTCAAATCTGCTTGATTAATTTAACACTATCCTACTTGCGCTAGTGGAGTGCTCTATCGGTTCGCCGGCCATAGTATAGGTTTCGGAAAGCTTGAGTTTGCCTTGCTCATCGTATTGATTGTGGATGCCGACCCAGAATTGCTCTTCTCCTTGGATCTGTAAATTACCTTCTTCGGCAATGTGGCTATTGGGATGATAGCGCTTCATTGAATAAAGCTTACTTTCGTCGTCAAATTTTAAGTGGTAAGACAATATCGGCTCTTTGGCGTCAACATCCGCTGCGGCTTGTGTTTGTGCTTGTTTCGCTGTGGCATCGCCATTGAGTCTGTGATACTTGTTGCGGGACAAATATGCGCTATTGCTACTATGGCTAGCACTGTGTTCACTGTTGTCTGAACGCTGGTTTAGCCCGTCATTTTCCCAATCAGCACGATCATAATCAAAGTCATCACCCTCGTCTTCGCTTTCATCATAGTCACTGATGTCGCAATTATCATAGCCATAATTACGGGGCTCTGCGTTATCCCATTCTGCTTCGTCATCTTCTTGAGTCGATAGAGGCTGATTAGCATCAAAGTAGTGACGGCTTTCTATAAGCTGGCCTTGTTCATCTAGCCAGACTTCGCGATACACTTGTCCTTGGGGCGTAAACCGTTGCCAATGGCCGACATCGAGGTAACGGCCATCGATAATTTGAATTGTGCCAGTTTCTAGAATTAAACCTTGAGGGGACAAGGATTTAGAGCTAAATAAATCCCCTTGAGTTCGTGTGAGCAACCAGCGAATGGCACCATCTTCATAGTATTCGATGCGAGTATCGGCAATACCTTCTTGATAGTATTCCCTTTGATTATTCTCAAGATGATAGCCACAGCGGGTATTTGAGTGACTTTGATAGGATTCGAGGACCCCTTTTTTGTTATAAAAACTGGATTCTCTGAGGTAGCCTTGGCCATCACGAACTTCATATTCAGAAATTGTACGTATCGTGCCATCTTCATAAAACCAGCGAGCAGTGCCATCACGGTTGCCCTGTGTGTGCGGTAGGTACATCTGAATTTGCTGGTTTTCGTGGTATTCAATAAAAGGGGCTACCGAGAGGTTATTTTTATATTGGCCTTCGGCCGAAAGCACGCCACTTTTATAATAGCTTCTAAATAGACCTTCCCTGAGTCCCTTTTCAAGATAGATCTCAAGGGCGAGTTGACCATTGTCATGATACCAAAGGGCCATGCCTTGTTCTTTACCATCCTCAAAATAGATTTTTTCTTCAATTTGACCATTGGGATACCATTTTGCATGTTCGCCATGTAATTGGCCTTCGGTATTGAAGGGTTCACGCCATGCAGGCTTACCTGAGTCGTAAAATTCTTCAATGACTTTGCCCGTCACATCGTTAAACACTTTTTGTTTAATCGCTCCATTGGGATGATACCAAACGGCTTCATATTCATAGCCTTGGTTGTAATATCTTTCAGCTTCTAGTGAACCATCAGGGTAATATTGTTTTTCAATTCCGTGGATAACATCTTGCACTAAGGGCCGGATCAGCTGTATTTGTCCAGATTCATAGTAGCGAGTTAACGTATTGATATAATAGCCATTGCCATCTTGTTCGGCGGTTTCTTTAAGCTGACCATTGCCATAAAAGTATTGAATAAATTGACCTTGGGGATGGCGATCTTCTATTTGGTTGATCTTGCCATCATGGTCATACCACGTTTGTGTTCCAAGTTGCTGATCATTAATAAAGTTGCCTTCAAATAACAGGGTACCTAGGGCATTGAATTGGCGGGTCACGCCATTACGTTCGCCAAAATAGTTTGAATCGACGGCTTGGGTAAGCCCTGGGCTTTGGGTGATGATTCTAAGTATACCCGCACCATCTTCAGTATTGAGTTGGTGAAAAGTGCGGTGCAGTTGGCCTGTTAGGCTGGCGTAATCTTGAATATCGCCTTGCACTATATTGTCTGCATCTAGGGTAAAGTGGCTTATCAATAATGCATCGAGATTGTTAAGCTCAACTTGCCACAACGCCTTTATTTGGCAGTTCTTTTTGGGGGTGATACTGCACACTTTTACCTTGTCGAGCCAAAAGTGCTGCTCGGGGAAAGGGAATTGATTGCTGATTTCGAGGCGGTCGAATTCGGTATGGTGGAAGTCGCAGCATTCATTGGCGTTTTCCCAGCCTAAGAGTTCTATGACTTGGGGCGTATCGTAGTGATAGAGAGTTAAGCCGTGGTCGGCATTTTCTTCGCAAGAAGCTGCGTCTGCCTTTGTCGCATGGATTTTTAAGCTGAAATGACGCTGGAATAGCGGCGCAGCGACTGACGGCTCCTGCGTTAAATCTTGTTCTTGGCTGAGTGTTTGTGATTCAGTTTGAAGATGAATGTCTTTTGGATCGCGGCTAGTTTGGTTTGAGGGAAATAACTTGGCTTTGAGTGCGCGAAACAACGACATTGGGGGAAATCTCCATATCCATATGTAAAACGATAGGCTTATCTGAGGGATACTCATGGCAACTGAGTATTTCTGTGCGCATATCATAGCGGTTTATGGATTCGTTTCTCAATGCTTGATTGCTCAAAATACCGTTTAATCAGAGTGGCACATTAATAAAAGCAGAGGAATAAAGACAAAATGCTTGATAACTTTTTTGCAAAATTACCCACAGATTTATCGGCCGAAGTGTTTGAAAAACTGGCGGCAATAACACTGTGACCATTGAGCGCATCGTTTCCAATGGGCAATATACCCAAGCTACCTGAAGATACGAGTTTCAGAGCGCTTAGGGTGCTTCAATTCAAGGCGCATCAATGACAGAATGTCGGTCACCTTCTGAATTGATGCAACACGGAAGTGGAGTGCCCTAAGCGCTCCGTCCCGGCGGGTTTTAACGCACTTTATGCCGTGTTGGCTATTTTTAACTTAGTCCACTAGGTCTGCAAATAGCCGCCTTGCCTAAAGTGCGTTAAATTCCCGCTGAATCCTGCATCTTCAGGTGGTTTGGGTATCTACCCGAAGGTCAATGGTACGATCAAACTCAGCATGAATGGGTGATGCTGCTCAAAGGCGAGGCGACGCTTGAATTTGAACAAGGTGAACCCGTTACGCTAACTCCTGGTGATTACTTAACGATTCCGCCCCATCAAAAACATCGAGTCGCTTCGACTTCTATAAGTTCAGAAACCCTATGGCTTGCGGTATTTTACGATTGATTAAGGCTAAGGCTACAGGTTAACGATTCTGCCATAGCCAACTGGGTGTATTGAGTAAGTCTTGGCCTTGGATCTGCGTTTGGCCTAAGGTTTTGTCTAAGGCCAAGGTATTGCAGTGTTCAAATTGGCTTAAGGCATTAATAAGCCGATTAGCATGGGAAACCACCCACAACTGGCACTCTTCCGATACCTTAGCGATTAAGCGTGCAAGCGCAGGTAATAAGTCGGGATGTAGGCTAGTTTCTGGCTCATTTAACACCATAAGCTCTGGCGGTCTTGGGGTGAGTAGGGCGGCGATTAACAGCAAATAGCGCAGGGTGCCATCCGACAATTCACTGGCATTGAGTGGCCTTAATAAACCATGCTGATGAAATGCGAGCACTAAAATGCCGCCCTCTTGAGGTTCAATGCGAACCTCAGCACCGGGAAACGCATCGCTGACCGCATGGTCAAAAGCCGTTTTATCACCTATCTCAAAAATGGTTTGAATTGCTGATGCAAGGTCGCGCCCATCGTGGTGCAATACTGGCGTGGCTGTACCTAATTGTGGACGACGGGCTGGCGCTTCTGCATCGGTTCTGAAGTGATCGTAAAAGCGCCATGCGCGGATACTATCGCGAAGTTTTAGCACTTCAGGGCTGCGCTCTGGATCGGCAAGTTCGGTAAAAATACTATCGCCGCTTTGCAGGTGTGCGCCTAAGGTTATCCAGCCTTGTCCGTCAGCACTGCGACTCTTTACCATAGGACCACGGCGCTCAACCAATACAGTTGAGGGTCGATACTTAGGTCCGTTCCAAATGGCTTCGCGCTTGATTTGTGGATCTAAGCCAAACAGCGTGGTGGCGTCGGGTTTAGGTAAACCGAGTTCAATAAGATAGCTAAAGTCCTCGCCAGCAAAGCCGAGCTTTAAGCGTTTTGGCGCTTGCCTGACGGTGGCTTCAATGGCGGTGTCGCCCGCTAGCATACTTTTGGTGGGGTTTTCTGGTCCCGCCCAAAAGCTGGAGTCGAGTCCGCCTTCTTGGGCTAAAGCATTGACAACGCCGCCTTGCGCCGTTTGTGCGAGTAAACGTAGTGCCTTGTATAGATTCGATTTACCACTGCCATTCGCCCCAGTGATCAAATTGAGTTGCCCTAGGGGTAAGACGATTTCACGCAGAGAGCGATAATTGAAAATAGCAAGTGTGGTCAGCATAGAATATCCAAGACTGAAACAAGCTGATAAGCCAGTAAATTTTTCGACAACGTAAATCAAATAGGGCGATAAAACAATGGCATTTACAGTAGCACTTTGTTGAGCACTCTTTGCCAGTTACCACCCATAAAACGGTCGCGATCAGTAGATTTAAAGCGCGCCTTGGCTAAGGCATCGTCGATACGGCTCATGCGATCGATATGATTCAGCTCGGGGATCACTACATGTCTGGGCTCTGCATCAAAACCTAGCACGCCTTTCGCCCTCAGGCTGTACCACCATTCTTGATATTCTTTAATGCCTTTGGCGTTGTCATTGCCGAGTGCCAGTAGGTTTTCTTGGCCTCGGAGCGGGAAGTCATTAGCGATTGCCACGCAGTCCACTCCACCAACACGCATAACGTATTCCAGTTGTCGAATATAATCATCAATCGTGGGCACGGCATTATTGGTAAGCCAGAAACTCATCATAAATACGCCGAATACGCCGCCGCTATCGCCGATGGCGCGGATCACTTCATCGGGGGAACAACGGGCATGGTTGACTATACCGCGCGCTGCGCCGTGGCTTTGAACTATGGGTGATTTAGTGATTTTTGCGACATCTAAAGCGGTTTGAGCGCTGGAGTGACTCACATCGATCAAGATATTGGCGTGATTGAGTTTGGCGATAAGCTCGTGCCCGTGGGCCGTGAGTGGTTTATTGAGTCCGCCACTGGCATCACTGTCTAAGGCGCCACCAGCAAAGGTATTGCCGTAATGGTGGGTGAGCTGCAGTACGCGTAGCCCTTGTTGATGAAACTCATTTACCCGCGCCCACTGGTTAGCTTCACTGTCTTCTTCGACACAATCTGCGCCTTGGATTTGAAAGTATACCGCAGTGCGCTGGCTGTCGCGTGCACGTTGAATATCTCGTCCCCTCAGGCCTTGCAACAAAATATCGGGATGATCACTCACCCGTTTAGCGGCCTGTTTAATGCTTTCCATGCAAGCTTTATAAGTGCGTTTGTAGTTTTGAGTGCCATCGGCTTGTTCTATGGTCTCAATAGCCGAAATATCGCAAAGATAGGCATCGAGTTTAGCGGCGGTTACATCACTTAAGTCATCGGGTAGGAAGGATAAACCATCGACATATATCCGCCTCTGTGCGGCGGCAAAGCTAGGTAAACTGGCGAGTGGACTTAACAGAGTTGCTGCGCCAAGACCTTTAAGGAGTGTACGACGGTAGTGATTGACTGCCTTGATGGGCATGCTCGGTTCCTATCAATAACGCAAATGTAACTTCTTTATACCTTTTTAGGGCGTAGAAGTCTTTGATTAAATCCCTTTTTTGGCCTTTGCCCCTGAGCAAGAGTTGTGATTATTTGTTGTTGCCGAGTGGTTTCAGTTATCGCTTGTCGCAGTAAATGAAAACCCTCGGGTTATGATTATCGAGTGGCTTCAAGCATTGCTTTTGCCAGTGAGTTAAGGCCGTTAGTGCGCGATGGGCTGAGCTGACCTTCTAGGCCCAATTGTTTGAAGTAAGCTGTAGGATCAAATGCTTGGATTTCAGCGCGGCTTTTGCCATGGCAGGCACCAAGTAATAATCCAATCAATCCCTTAACGATGCGGGCATCGCTGTCGGCTAAATAATAGTGTTTGCCAGCCTGTTCTAGATGGTAAATCCACGCATCACTCTCGCAGCCTTTTACTTGAGCGGCCTCGATGCGAAGCTCAGGGCTTAAGCTTGGTAAGTCTTTCCCTAACAACATAATTTGGCGATATCTTTCCTGCCAGTTAGGGGCATTGGTAAAACGCGCCAGTAAGGTTTCGGCATCTTGCACTAAATAGTGAAAATCGGCCTCATTTGGCATAGGCATGATTGAATCTGTCATAGGGCTAAATCCTGTCTCACTTATTTTGAGCATCGTATGAGTTGGGTAGAGCAGTGGCTAAATGCTGGATTACAGCAGCAAGTCTTTTACCGAGGCTAACGCGGCAATAAAGCGGTCGATATCGTCTTTATTGGTGTAGATACCGATAGAGGCACGGCAACAGCCCTTAAGATTCAGGCTCTGCATTAATGGCATGGCACAATGATGGCCACAACGAACGGCAACCCCTTGTTGGTCCAGCAAAATGCCTACATCTTGGTGATGTTCACCGGCAAGATTAAAGGCGACGACGCCGATATTGTCATCAAAGGCGCCGTATAAATGCACTTCACCGAGCGCGCGCAATTGGCTTTGTAAATAGTTAACTAGTTCAGCTTCATAAGCTTGAACCTGCGGCATGAGTTCGGTTTGTAAAAATGTAATGGCCGCACCCAAACCTATGACTTCAGCAATCGGCGGCGTGCCCGCTTCTAAGCGATTCGGCAGGTTGCCAAATTCTGTCGCTTCAAAACTCACGCGTTTAATCATCTCGCCGCCAGTTAATAGTGGCGCGAGACTATCTAACGCGTCGAAACGGCCGTAAAGCACGCCAACACCAGTGGGACCATACATTTTATGCCCTGAGAAGACGTAAAAATCACAATCGATTTCAGTCACATTCAACGTTAAATGCGCAACTGCCTGTGCGCCATCAACTAAGGTGATAGCACCTTGTTTTTTCGCTAACTGCACTAGCTGAGCCACGGGATTGACTGTACCTAGGGCGTTGGAAACATGGCACAGGGCGACGATTTTAGGCTTTAACTCGAGCAAGGTTTTATAGGCGTTGATATCTAAGCGGCAATCCTGACAGAGCGGGATTGGTTTAATGATTGCCCCTGTGCGTTTCGCCAGTTCCTGCCAAGGCACGATATTGGCGTGGTGAGCGGCGGCGTCGATTAATATCACATCGCCAGCATTTAATTGGGGTGTCAGCCCAAAGGCGACTAAGTTGATTGATTCTGTGGTGCCGTGGGTAAAAATGATTTCTTCGCGGCGTTTTGCCTTCAAAAATTGCTGCAACTGATCGCGCACTTTCTCATAGCTTAAGGTCGAACGCGCTGATAACTGATGCGCTGCACGGTGCACATTGGCATTGTCGTTGGTGTAAAACTGTGCCATGGCATCTAACACCATTTGCGGCTTCTGGCTGGTGGCTGCTGTGTCGAGATAACATAGGGGATAACCATCAAGCATTTGATTTAACGCTGGGAATTGCGACCGAATCTGAGCATTTTGCTGATATGCTTCAGATGAGCCAAGTGTCACTGTGGTATCAGGCATAGCATTCGCCGAGGCATGGGATGTTTCAATGTCAGCCATTGTATTCGTCGCTGTGTTAGTCACAGTATTTGGCGTAGGCGATGCAGGTTGAGTCATAGATGAGGCTAAAGGCAATGAAAAAGGCCAAGGGATCTTCTGTGATCTGCCATGTGAATGCAAGTTTTAGCGGTTTGTTGAGGCGTTGGTATTGGACAGTGGTATTGAACACCTAATTTCACCAAGGTCTGTTCAAACTGTTGCCTAATAGATATTTCGCACGCCTTAAACGGTTTTAGACTCTAACGCATCATTGAGCTTAGCTATGATGCGATTTTTCTAATGTTTAAGTTTTTCTTTTAAATTCAGCTAATACTTTACGCTTAATTCATCCACCGAAAGTTAAAACTCCGACTATCCTAAATTGGACGTCCTTCGTTGTCAGTGTTTTGCTGGAGAGTAGTTTTATGGTGAAGCTTTTAAAAGACTTACGGATTAAACATAAGATGATCGCCCTCGTTGGGGTGATGTTAGTGCTGATCTTGATTTTGTCTGGATTTAGTCTGTTGAAAATGCAGCGTGTATCGGAGGAAATTCATGGCATTGCAGAAGAGAATATTCCATTAGTCAGGCTATCGACTGACATCACCATTAAGCAGCTTGAAAGCTCTGTCATTCTAGAAAAAGCGTTTCGTGCCGCGGATGTTGACGCCGTATCCAGTCCACTCATTCTAGCGGCTTTTATTGCGGATGTTGTTCAGCACAATGAAGACATTAGCACGGAGTTGCTCTCGACTCAAACCATGCTTGGAGAGGCATTAAAAAACGCTAAAACTCCTCAAGTACGTGAGAAAACACAGCAGCTAAATCAAGATATTGACACGATCATTCAACATTTTGCAGATTATAAAGTCCTGCTTGGCACCGTTATTTCGGGTATTCAGCAAAAAGAAGACCATACCGCTTTAGCTAAGCGGGTTGAATCTTTAGAGGAAGCGCAAAATGTGTTTAATGCTGAGCTAAGTCAATTCGTAGAACGTTTAGCGCTGATGACTCAAGCTGCGGTTTCAGTAACAGAGGAAGAAGAACTCAGGGCGATTTATGGCTTAACGATTATTTCGATAGTGTCTTTAGTCATAGGATTATTGATTGGTATTGCTTGCAGTCAATACATGGTCAAATCTATCAATCGGTTACGTAATTCTGCCGCCATGATGGAAAAGGGCAACTTTAACCAAGAGCTGCGCGTCGATTCCAAGGATGAATTAGGCGAACTTACCGTCAGTATGAATCAAATGGCGTGGACTTTAAGTAAAACTGTTGGCCAAGTGATTGCTCGAAGTGAAGAAATTGCATCTATGGTGACTGAGCTTAATGCGGTGGCCGAGAATAATCGTGAGGCTATGTTGAGGCAGCAGGATAACACTGACCAAGTCGCCGCCTCTATGACCCAAATGGCAGCAACGATCACTGAAGTGGCGAGTAGTGCAGAAACCGCTTCTTACTCAGCGGGACAAGCTGAGCATAAAGTGAAAGAAAGTTGTGAGGTTGTCGATGCGAGCGAAAAAATCTCGAAGCAGTTGGTTGCCCGCGCCCAGTATTCAAATCAACTTATTCAACAGGTTCAGGCGAGTACGGGAAAAATCCTCAACTTTGTTTCAGTGGTCGATGCGATTGCGGGGCAGACGAACTTATTAGCTTTGAATGCATCGATTGAAGCGGCGCGGGCGGGAGATCAAGGTCGTGGTTTTGCTGTCGTTGCCGAAGAAGTGCGGGCATTGGCAACGCGCAGTCAAACGGCCACGCAGGAGATCAGCGATCTTATCCAAACACTTGTGAAAGACGCCAAATCCTCAGTCGAATCCTTCGCCGATAACGATAAGCAAATCAGTGAGTCATCACTGCTCGTTAATCAAGCCAAGCAGCACTTATTTGAGATTTTAGATGCGTTGACTGAACTGACTCAGGCTAATACTCAAGTCGCGACCGCCAGTGAGGAGCAAGCCGTGACCGCCGAAGATATTAGTGAGCGCATTAATGCGATTCGTGATTCGGGTGAGTTGGTACTCAGCAGCGCTAACGAAACCGCGAAAGCCAGTGAGTCACTGTCTAAGCAGGCGAATTCATTGAGGGAAACGATGCAGCAGTTTAAGGTGCGAGTTGTTTAAATGTATTAGCCCATAATTCAGTGTGCTAACGACGACAGCGGTTAACTTAACTGCGCCACTTCATCTTAGCTTGAGCCTCATTTGTGCCTTAACTCAATGTGAGGTGAGTATATCCTCAAACAATTTGAAGATGCAGGATTCAAGTTGTTTGGGATATAGGTCTATCTTGTTATCCGACACACAATTGCCGTAAAAATGATACTGGTTGTGCAGTGGCTTGCAACAAACTGTTGTAATATGTAGCGCTAAATAACGACTAAAAATGTGAATTAAATGGGCATGCGTATTCTTTGGCTTCTTGTGTTAACGCTGAGCATTCTTCCTCGAACCGCTGCAGCATCAGATATTGCGAGCAGTGTTACTGGAGGAACTAATCGCCTTGCCGACGGCGGTGATTTTGAGCTGGGCATGAGTGTTTACGGGATTAATCAAGTCGATGTTCGGCAAACGGATTCTGGTTCTGCACAGTTGTCGCTGTTAGTCAGTGGCATGTACCAGTACAAAGGGCTGTTTGTTGAGATGATCCATCAATCTCAAGATGGCATTAACCTGGGATTTAATCTTTGGAGCTCAGAGGATTGGTCATTAGAACTGCTATTGGCTAACTTACAAGGTTCTTGGTCCCGTCCTGATGTGGATCCCAGTACGCTGGATGAAGCTGGCCGCAATGCTTATCTACTATCGGAAGATTCTCTCTATGTTGGTGCCGGTTTTCGTGCCACACGTTATTGGGGCGATAACTATGTTTTTCAGTATAGGTTAGTATCTGATTATTATGATGATCAAGGTATTCAAAGTTCTGCCAGATTGGGTAAGTCCTGGCAGGTTCGTAATTGGAATTTTCACGTATTGGGGAGCGTAGGTTACTCATCTGCCACCTTGAATCGCTATCTTTTTGGGATCAGTAAGGAAGAAGCCACTGAACGCTTTCCTGAGTATCGGCCGGATAGCTCTTTCAGTTACGGCATGGAGTTAGGAGTTGCTTATCCGCTGAGTGAAAATTTTGTCTTTCGGGCTATGTATCGCTTCAATGTGTTATCCCAAGAAGTGACCGACAGTCCCTTCAATCAAGCGAGTTATACATCGTATTTTAATGCTTCTCTTAGCTATGTATTTTAGGAGGAGGGCATGAACCGATTTAATCCATTGTTAGCGGTAGTGATGCTGAGCGCGCCTTTTTTGGCTTGGAGTCAGGATGATGCCGTTATTTTTACCGCAACCCCAGAACGCTGCATTGCACTGCATAAAGGGCAAACTTGCTATCAAGATGTATTGTTCCGATGGCAGACACCCGCGAGCGGCGAGTACTGCCTCATACTGACAGACCGTCAGCACCAGTTAACCTGCTGGACTGGCAAAGCTTTGCAAGAATATCAATATAGTTTTGAAGGGGATAAAACGGCGACTTTTAGTCTTATCCGTAATGATGATGTGCAACCGCTCGCGCAAGTTAAAGTGGTCGTGACATGGGTTTATAAGGCCCCTAAACAGAGTCAGTCCGGTTGGAGGTTATTCTAATATGTCAGTTGCAAAGCATATCTTAGTCGTAGAAGACGATACCTCACTGGCAGAGTGGATCAGTGATTATTTACTGGATCACGGTTACGGAGTCACAGTGGCCAGCCAAGGTGATTTTGCCTTAGAGATGATAGCCGATGAGATGCCTGACTTAGTGCTACTCGACGTGATGATGCCCGTTAAGAATGGCTTTGATGTGTGTAAGGAGGCCAGGGCATTTTATACTGGGCCCATTTTATTTATGACGGCCTGCGTTGAGGACGGCGATGAAATCCGCGGGTTAGATGCCGGGGCTGATGATTACCTCACTAAGCCGATTCGACCACAGGTGCTGTTAGCGCGGATAAAAGCTCTGTTACGCAGAGTGAGTGATGAGGAGCAAAAGCAGCAATTAGTGTTTGATTCTTTAGTGTTAAATGCGACGGCAAAATCAGTCACTATTGATAAACAGCCGCTGGATTTGAATGCCAATGAGTTTGATGTCTTGTGGCTGCTGGCATTGAAGGCGGGCACGATAGTGAGTCGCAATGAATTGGTGGCTCAACTGCGGGGCATTGAATACGATGGCCTAGACCGCTCGGTGGATATTCGCATATCGCGCTTACGCAAGAAGTTGCAGGAAGCGTTGAGTCAGCCCTATAAAGTCAAAACCATTCGTGGCAAGGGATATTTGTTTTGCCGCGATGAGGCCGAGCAAGCTTTATGAAGAAGTTAATGACTTCTCTGGTGTTGGTCGTGCTGGTGGCCATTGCCAGCCTAGGCTGGTCGATAAGTGAGTTTGCAACACTTATTGATCCTGATAATGAAACGCCTAGCCCAGCAACTCACCTCGCGGCATTAAAACTGCTGGGCGGCTCACTGGCGCAAACGTTAGATAACGATCCCGCCCCCAATAATGCGTTTATAGACAACTGGAATCAGCGAAATGCAGATCAATTGTCTTTGGTGAATGAAGCGGATTTTGTCTTACCCTCAGCACTAAAAACAGAGTTTTATTCAGGGGAATCATTACTGCTGGAGTCCGATGATGGCATCTCTTTGCACTATTTATTGCCTAAAACGGGTCAGGTGCTGAATATCAATACCCAGATAGTGACGCCAGCCGATGTGAGTTTTAACGCGAATAAGCTGTATACCATGCTTTTTTATGGCGGTGTGGTGGTGATTTTGTTGGTGTGGGTGTCTCCTTTAATCCGCCAACTGGTTAATCTCAGTAAGGTGACTCAAGCATTTGGTATGGGAGAATTACAGCAGCGAATTGTGGTCAGTAAAGCGTCCTATATAGGCACAATAGAAAGCGAATTCAATCGCATGGCAGATCGCATCCAGCAATTGATCGATGACAATAAATTGCTTAGTCGGGCAGTTTCCCATGATTTAAAAACTCCGATTGCGCGGCTGCGATTTGGTATTGCGGCGTTAGAAGAAACCCAAAGCGAACAACTTAGGGTGAAGTATTTTCAGCGATTGAACCGCGATCTGGACACTATGGAAGAGTTGGTCATGACACTGCTCAGCTATGCCCGTCTCGATGAGGCGAATATCCAACCTGATTGGCAACCTATTGAGCTTAATACTTGGTTGCTGGAAAAGTATCAAGGCCAAGTATACTCAGGGTTTTCAGTGGAACTCATCACCTGCCCAATACCGTTGAACATCAAAACAGATCCTAAGTACTTGTCAATGCAGGTGAATAACTTGCTCAGTAATGCGCTGCGTTTTGGCCGTGCCAATATCCGGCTGATGTTGGCATCGGAAGATGGGATTGCGTGGTTACACGTTGACGATGATGGCCCTGGCATAGATGAACAGGAATCTGCTCAAGTGATTAAACCTTTTGTGCGTGGTCAGCATAGCCGCGGAAATTCCGGTCATGGCATGGGTCTGGCGATTGTCGATAGAATTGGTTGTTGGATGGGTTCGCCATTACGTATTGGCCGTGCTCCTGACTTGGGTGGGGCTCGCATGTCACTAAAATTCAAGGCTGAAGTTTAAAGTTGGGGTTTAATACGATTGGTGTAATGCGAGGTTTGAGTCGTTTTTGTCTGTTTCTTTAACATGAGCTGAAGCGAGCAATGCGGTTAGGCCTGCGTCATCTAATCTGCTGAGTTGATTTAGAGACAGAGGCAGAATGACTCAACTCACTATACGAATGAGTACCTAACGAATTGGTGCTAAACAGGGGGGATTTATAAATAAAACGCACCAGCCTTGATACCTAACGAGAATCTAGACTGGTGCATTTTTGATGAGCAATTAACTTTTCACATTGACATTGTTAAGTATGTAATCTGTTTCATAGATGCGGGAACTCGCATTTTCTGGCTTGCTATGTAAACCTGTGACTTCGACCATGACAGAGGTTTCTTGATTCATCGTTGAACTCCCCCACAAGATATCCTTACTCGCGCTCGCTCCTACTCCAAACTGGCCAATTGCATCACGATCGGTTTGTTCGTGAGTAAAAGTGAAGTAGTTATAACCCGCTTGTTTGCATAACTCTGCTGACTTACGCATGACGTACTTTCGGGCCAATGCGCGGTCAGTGTTGGTATTGCCAACAAAGCTTATCTGCCAGCTATCGGGTGCAATCTGTGCGGTTTCAAATCCTTTACCGAAAGACCAAAATTGCTTTTCGGTATCGTAGGAAGTGGCACAAGCTGAAAGCATCAGAGCTAATCCAGCACATAAAAACGTTTTTCTGATAAGTGTCATGGTCTTGTCTCGTCAGGTTGTTTAGAAGCTATAGTTCACGCCAAGGGTAGTCACCCACTGGTTGTTACTGTCTATTAGCGGAGAGTCTGCCATGTTGGCACCTATGTGCGAGTAACCTGTGGCTTGAGTAATATCTAAATGCTTAGTGACTGGAATAACCAAAGCGTAGCCTAGCTTATATGCAAAGGTGCCGTCGGCTTGATAGGCAGGGCGCTGCGCCGTAGCTTCAGATGACGTCACACCTGTGTAGTAGTTTGCAAAGTCTTTACTGAAGTAGTGCACACCCGCATAAGGCACCAGATCACCGAAGCCTACATTTATTGGATGGTAATAGGTGATATCAGCCTGAAAACCATCATAAATATTGGTGACATCGTGTTGGAATTTGGTTGATAGCGTGCCATTTCCTAAATGAATGTCGGCGTTTAAACCCAGATCACCACTGAATTTGCGATCCTTCATGCCCGTTAAAATATCCGCATCATCGGCATCAAAGCCTGGATTGGCAACGGCAAAGATACTGAAATTAACGGCACTATCGTTCGTGCCTAAAAAGCGGTAGTTGATGCCGGACAGATCGGCGTTGAAGTCTTCACCGTGGTAGCCGCCATTGAGGTAGGCACCTGTCTGGTGATCTTGACCCTTATAAAACTGACTACCAGTAGCAACACCTGCGCCAGCAAAGAACTGATCTTGATGACTATAGATATTACCGTTACGAATGTAGGTATTGCTTTCAGCAAGCGCGTGGCTCGACATCAAAACACTTGTGATTACAAAGCAAAGTTTTTTCATTTTTTTATCCTTAAGACATCTGTCTAGTGACTGTGATGCCACTATATTTCACTTCTTAAAAGGACTCTGTATCCGAATGTAACCTAGACCATGTATCGCAGCCTTCTCGCATAGCCTGGCGCTGGTGAGCTCGTGGAGCTGAAGACGATGACCTTTTGCTAAGCCGGAGGGATAAGATAAAGAAGACTAAGTAATAGGTAGCTTTTGATTGAATGGAGGAGAGAGCGCATTGATGAGGTGATATAAAGGTAAAAAGTTATGCCTCTAAAGCTATTTGAAATCAATAGCATCAGGGGGATTTGACCCGATGCTATTGGTCAGTCATTCAAACAACTCGCCGACTAAGCCTAGAGACTAAGGACAAGGTAATCTAAATTGATCGGACAGTTGGTTTAATCGCACTAATAGCTCTGGTGATAAGGTGACTTTTAAACTGTCGATGTTTTCTTTCAGTTGATATAAGTCGGTGGCGCCTATGATATTGGAGCCGACAAACTTACGTGAGTTAACAAAAGCTAACGCCATTTGTGCGGGTGTGAGTTTGAACTCGCGGGCCAAATCGACATAGGCTTTTGTAGCCTCCAGAGCCATTTGCGAACCTGTATAGCGGGCGAAACGCTTAAACAAGGTCAGGCGCGCGCCTTCAGGCCATTGGTCGTTGCAATATTTTCCCGTCAAGACGCCAAAGGCCAGTGGCGAATAGGCCAGTAATGGCAAGTTTTCGCGGTGACTGATTTCGCTCATGCCGACTTCGAAACTGCGATTAAGCAAGTTATAGGGATTTTGCACACTCACAATACGCGGCAAGCCATGTTTTTCGGCGAGTTGCAGGTATTTCATCAAGCCCCAAGGCGTTTCGTTCGACACCCCGATATAGCGCACTTTACCTTGGCGGATCACTTCGGCGAGCGCTTCTAGGGTTTCAAGTATCGGTGTTTGATGTTCATGCTCTTGTTGATCGTAAAACAGTTCACCAAAGAAGTTGGTATTACGGTCAGGCCAATGGATTTGATAAAGGTCGATAGTGTCTATTTGGAGACGTGCTAAAGACGCATCGACCGCTTGGTGGATGTTGTTCCAGTCCAGCGCCATATTTTTGCGAATGTAATCACTTTTACCCCCCGGTGCGGCAATTTTAGTGGCGATCACTAAGTCGTCTCGGTTACCGCGGGCCTTAATATATTGCCCTAGGATACGCTCGGTTTCCCCTTGGGTCTCCGGCTTAGGTGGTACGGGATACATTTCCGCCGTATCGATAAAGTTGATGCCATTGCCTATGGCGTAGTCCAGCTGTGCAAACGCTTCGGCTTGGGTATTTTGTTCGCCCCAAGTCATAGTGCCCAAACAAATTTTACTGACCTCAAGATTAGAATGCGGTATGCGTCTGTATTCCATCTATTTCTCCTACGGAAACTCTCTTAGTTTGAGGCTACCAAGCTTTTGCTGTAAAGCAAAGGTTAAACCATAGGTTGAAATGTTAGTGCGCTAAAAATAGCCAGCAAGTTTAGCCATCCTGCCCCATTTTGAGGCATGCCATTGGTTGAGGTTTGTTCGCTGAGTTGCTCTTTTAACGGTTTTAGCGCTTTACTACACTGAAATGGAGATTTTTGCTTATTTTTGTAAACCTTAGGTATGGCTAAATCAGTAATGACGTATTTATGAATAAATTGTTATAAAACTACATTTGCAGATTACAGTAAGTAAGGATGTGAATCTGTGTCACAAAATTGCGTAAATTTACGTATCTAACTTACGAATTTGCGGCGGAATGTGACGCCAATATCGGAATCTGCGTTAACAAATCTCTACCCTAAATTTATCTAAAAATTTTTCATGGTTGATATTTGTGATGGCAGATTTTTCAAACCAAATTGTAACGATCAAAAAAGGCCTCGACTTGCCGATTGTTGGTGAGCCGCGACAGGTCATTGAACTCGGTGCTAAGCCATCCCAAGTGGCTGTTCTGGGAGAAGAGTTCGTTGGGCTTAAGCCGACGATGTTGGTCGAAGAGGGTGATTTTGTTCAAAAGGGCCAAGCCCTATTTGAAGACAAAAAAACGCCTGGAGTCTTGTTCACTGCACCCGCTAGTGGCCAAGTCGTAGCGATTAACCGCGGCGAGCGTCGAATTCTACAATCAGTCGTCATTCGTTGTGATGACGGTGAAAACCGCGATGGGCAGATTTCCTTCGATATCCATCAAGACATCGCCGCTTTAGCAAGGTCAACCGTTCAGGCGCAATTAGTGAAAAGCGGTCTATGGACTGCCCTGCGTACTCGGCCTTTCTCGCGCGTGCCTGCGCTCGATAGCATGCCAGCAGGTATTTTCGTCACCGCTATCGATACTAATCCACTGGCCGCAGATCCCCGTTTGATTATCGCCGAGCAAACCGAGGCTTTTAAAGCTGGCTTGCTGGTGTTGAGCCGCTTAACCGAAGGCAAGGTTTACCTGTGCCAGGATAAGGGCGAAGCGATTGTTAAAGAAGCATTACCACAACTTGAGGTGCGCCGCTTTGATGGTGTTCATCCTGCGGGTTTAGTGGGCACTCATATTCACTTTACTTTGCCAGTGAGTTTAGAACGTCAGGTATGGCATATCGGCTATCAAGACGTGATTGCCTACGGCAAGTTATTCCAAACCGGTGAGTTGTATACCGACCGCATCGTCGCCTTAGGTGGCCCGAGCGTGCTGAACCCGCGTTTACTGCGCACTCAGTTGGGCGCTGAGCTAAGTGCCTTAGTGAGTGATGAAATCAAACCTGGCCATAACCGCGTGGTATCGGGATCTGTGTTATCTGGCCATACCGCGGCGGGCGTACATGATTTTTTAGGCCGATTCCACAACCAAGTATCAGTGTTGAGCGAAGATTCGCAGCACCATGTTCTCCCTTGGGTACGCGGTGGTTCTAACAAATTCTCCATCACTCGTGCCGTAACATCACGTCTGTTTGGTGCAACTAAATTGTTCGAGTTTACGACTCATCAGGGCGGTTCAGCTCGCGCCATGATGGCTTTTGGTCAGTTAGATCGCGTGATGCCACTGGATATTTTACCCACCTTGCTTGTTCGAGACTTAGTGGTGCGTGATACCGACGAGGCGCAGGCCTTAGGTGCATTGGAGTTAGATGAAGAAGATCTGGCGCTGTGTACCTTCGTATGTCCCGGCAAATATGACTTTGGTAAAGAATTACGTGCCTGTCTAGATGTTATTGAGAGGGAAGGTTAATGACCAAACAAGTGAAAAAACCTGATTTACAGGACGCCTCTGATTTACAACAAGAGTACTACGCAACGGGTAAGTCGATGAAGGGCTTTTTGCGCTCACTCGTCATTACCAATGGTCGTAGCACTAAGGGCCAAGTGCATGTGCGTGACGCGATTGACGTGAAACGTACCATGACGCTAGTCGGTTTGTGTTTACTGCCCGCCATTTTATTCGGTCTATATAACATTGGCCTACAGGCACAGCTTGCGCTCGCGGGAGGATTATCGACGCCAGATATTTGGAAGTTAGAAATCTTTAATACCCTGTTTGGCAGCCTTAGCCAAGACACTGGGATATTAGGTTTATTCCTCTATGGTCTTAGTTTTTATCTGCCGATTTACCTGACAGCACTGCTCACCAGCTTGTTTTGGGAAGTGGTGTTTGCGCGGGTTCGTGGTCAAGAGTTGCACGAAGGCTTCTTCGTGACGGCCCTGCTGTTTACCTTAATCTTGCCAGTATCGACACCGTTGTGGCTGGTGGCCATGGGGATTTCCTTTGGTGTGGTCGTGGCTAAAGAGCTGTTTGGCGGCATGGGATATAACTTCCTTAACCCTGCGCTGGCGGGCTTGGCTTTTATCTACTTCGCCTATCCATCTGAAGTTTCAACCATTAAACAGCTCGTTGCCGTTGATGGTTTCTCTGGTGCAACGGCGCTGGCACAAACCGCAGCGGGCAAGTTGAGTTTTGCCGATTACTCTTGGTTTAGCGCCTTTAGCGATCCTAACTGGTGGAACAACTTTTTTGGCTTTACCGTGGGCGCGATTGGCGAAACCAGCACCTTAGCGATTTTGATCGGCGGTTCATTATTGCTGATCAGCCGCTTAGCGGATTGGCGCATTGTGCTCGGTGTGTTGCTGGGCATGATAGCGACAGCAACGCTTTGTAATTACATCGGTTCTAGCAGCAATCAAATGATGGCAATGCCGTGGACTTGGCATCTTGTCACTGGCGGTTTTGCGCTAGCAATGATGTTTATGGCCACCGATCCTGTGACCACTTCGTACACTCGTCAAGGCAAGTTTGCCTACGGTGCTTTGATTGGTTTTATGACTGTGCTTATCCGTGTTGCTAACCCCAAAATGCCTGAGGGCGTGATGTTAGCCATTCTGTTCGCCAACCTTTGGGCGCCGCTGTTCGATTATCTGGTGGCCCGCGCCAACATCAAACGGAGATTAAAACGTCATGGTATTTAAGAAAGATACTGTGGTGGGGACCATGATCTTCACCATCACGCTCTGCCTCCTGTGCTCTTTTATGATCACAGGCACAGCAGGCATATTGAAAGAACGTAAAGTCGCCAAAAAACGTGACGAAGTGCAGCGCTATGTGTTGATGGCCGCCGATGTGAACTTAGGTCAGGGCAATGAGTTTAGAGAGATTTTTGCTAAATCTGTTAAGCCATTATTGATCAACCTAGACACAGGCAAGGTGGACTCAGACGCTAACGTCCTCGATTTCGATGAGCGTATGGCGGCAATTAATCCTGAGACTTCAAGTGCGCCGAAAAAAGATATTGCCAAGATTAAAACCCGTGCGAACGATGCCCGCGTGTTTAAAGTGCTCGATGCCAACGGCAAGTTAGACAGCGTGGTTGTGCCTTTCTACGGTAAAGGTCTGTGGTCGATGATCTACGGTTATGTGGCGGTTGAACCCGATTTCAACACCATTAAAGGGCTAGTTGTGTACGAACACGGTGAAACCCCTGGTATCGGCGACTTTGTGACCGATCCCCATTGGTTATCGTTGTGGAAGGGGAAGCAATTATTTGATGAAAAAGGCAAATTTGCGATACGTCTTGTAAAGGGTGGCGTTAAAGAAGGCGATCTTCACGGTGTGGATGCGGTGAGTGGCGCGACCATGACGGGCCGCGGCGTGCAGCGCGCAATGGAGTTTTGGTTTGGCGTTGAAGGTTTTCAAACCTTCTTCAACCAGCTGAAAGCGTCGGCAGCGCAGGGTGAATTGCAAGGTGAGTTGGGAGAGGCAAAATGAGCAACACTTTATCCATGCGTGACATGTTAACGGGGCCAGTGTTTGCCAATAACCCCGTCGCAATGCAAGTGCTGGGCGTATGTTCGGCACTGGCGGTCAGTAACTCAATGCAAACCGCTGTGGTGATGACACTGGCAGTGACCTTTGTGTTGGTGTTTTCTAACCTGATTATCTCTGCCATCCGTAACTTTATCCCGACCAGTGTGCGGATTATCGCGCAGATGACGGTTATCGCCTCCTTGGTGATTATCGTCGACATGGTTCTGCAGGATGTAGCCTATGAGTTATCTAAGCAACTTTCTGTATTCGTTGGGTTAATTATCACTAACTGTATCATCATGGGCCGCGCAGAAGCCTTCGCCATGAAGTATCCACCGCATTTAGCGGTCGTCGATGCGCTTGGTAATGCGACAGGTTATGGCTTGATTTTGATCAGCGTCGCCTTTGTACGCGAGCTGTTAGGGACGGGTAATTTATTCGGTCATAGCGTGTTTACCACCATTGAAAACGGCGGCTGGTACTTACCAAACGAGATGTTCAAGTTACCACCGAGCGCCTTCTTCCTGATTGGTGTGTTGATCTGGACTATCAATGTGATCCAGCGGAAACGGGGTTAAGGAGCAGATATGGAACACTATATAAATCTATTTTTGCAGGCCACTTTTATCGACAACATGGCGCTGTCGTTCTTCTTGGGCATGTGTACTTTCTTGGCCGTGTCTAAAAAGGTGTCAACCGCCTTTGGTCTAGGTGTCGCTGTGATTGTGGTGATGACCTTAGCCGTGCCGTTAAACCAGCTGATTTACGCCAAAGTGCTCGCACCTGGCGCACTGTCTTGGGCGGGATTACCCGGTATCGATTTAAGTTACCTGCAACTGATCACTTTCATTGGTGTGATTGCGGCGTTAGTGCAAATCCTTGAAATGTTTTTGGATAAGTACATTCCTAGCCTGTATGACTCCCTTGGGATCTTTTTACCTTTGCTCACAGTGAACTGCGCGATTTTTGCTGGGGTGATCTTTATGGCGAACCGTGATTACAACTTCGGTGAGTCAGTGGTGTTTGCGATGGGCTCGGGTCTTGGTTGGGCGGTGGCGATTGTACTGCTGGCGGGACTGCGCGAAAGAATGAAATTCAACGCGATTCCCGAAGGCTTACAAGGTATTGGTATCACCTTTATTACTACAGGCTTGATGGCGCTGGGCTTTATGTCTTTCTCAGGGATCTCGCTGTAACGCTACAGTAGGCGAGCCAAGAATTGAGAAAGTGAAACCAGATTCTTTTTAGAAAAGAGCTAGAAAAGGGTAATACGATGGAAATGGCAATTGGCATAGGCATGTTCACGCTAGTGGTCTGTCTATTGGTGATAGTGATTCTAATCGCCAAAAAGAAATTAGTGGCTACGGGTGAAGTGACGATCAGCATCAACGAAGATGCCGAAAAAAGCATTCAAGTTGCCGCGGGTGACAAGTTACTCGGCGCTTTGGCGAGTCAGAGTATTTTTATTCCGTCTGCCTGTGGTGGCGGCGGAACCTGTGGTCAGTGCCGAGTGAAAATCAAATCGGGCGGCGGTGACATTCTGCCGACTGAAATGGGCCATATCACCAAGAAAGAGGCTAAAGAAGGTTGTCGTCTCGCCTGCCAAGTCTCAGTGAAAACCGATATGGAACTTGAGCTCGACGAAGAAATCTTTGGGGTGAAGAAGTGGCAATGTCAGGTGATCTCTAATGATAACAAGGCAACTTTTATCAAGGAGTTATTGCTTGAGTTACCCGAAGGTGAAGATGTTCGCTTTAAAGCGGGGGGTTATATTCAAATTGAAGCGCCAGCCCATGTGGTGAAATACGCTGACTTTGATATTCCTGAAAAATACCGTGGCGATTGGGACAAATACGGTCTGTTTGACATTGTCTCTACCGTTAATGAAGAAGTGTTGCGCGCTTACTCTATGGCCAACTATCCCGATGAAAAGGGCCGCATTATGCTGAACGTGCGGATTGCGACGCCACCATCGGCCAATGTGCCAGCGGGCAAGATGTCATCTTACATCTTCAACTTGAAAGCGGGCGATACAGTGACCATTTCAGGGCCATTCGGTGAGTTCTTTGTGAAGGAAACCGATGCAGAAATGGTGTTTATCGGCGGCGGTGCCGGCATGGCACCAATGCGTTCACACATTTTCGATCAGCTTAAGAGTAAGAAAACCACACGTAAAATGAGCTTCTGGTACGGTGCTCGTTCGACCCGTGAAGTGTTTTATCAAGCGGATTTCGATGCTCTAGCGGCAGAGAATGACAACTTCGTCTGGCATGTGGCGTTATCTGAGCCATTGCCTGAGGATAATTGGACTGGCTACACTGGCTTTATTCATAATGTGATTTATGAGAATTATCTTAAAAATCATAAGGCACCAGAAGACTGCGAGTACTACATGTGTGGTCCTCCAATCATGAACTCTTCAGTGATTAAGATGCTTGAAAGCCTAGGCGTTGAGCCAGAAAATATCCTACTCGATGACTTTGGTGATTAGGTTGTAAGTGAGTAATAAAAAATCGCGTTAGGCCCAGCTTAACGCGATTTTTGTTTATAGGGCTTTTTATCATTTCGCAGTTTTTAGCTTTCGCATCTTGATGCTATTTAGCACCTCACCTAGCTAAAGGATTTGCCGCCGTGGCGGGTTAAATAGCTCACCATGCGCTCACTCTCAGCGGTATAGCGTCCCATGCGAAACTCACCCTGCCAGTAAGCAATATCGAGCGGATGATACCCCTGCGAGTTTGGATGATTCACATTGGCCCCCGCATCCACCAATAATTTGAGCAGTTCAAAAGACTGCAACTCACAGGCATGCAAGAGTGCCGTCATCCCGCCATTGTCCACGCCTTCAAGATTAGCGCCATTGGCAATAATACGCTTTACAGCAAGCGTATCTTTGGCTTTAACCGCATCGATGAGTTCAGTGCTCATTTGATAGCTATTTAACCTCATCCAAAGGATTTAATTTAAGTGGATTTAGCCTAGGTTTCTTTAACTTGTGGGCGAAACTCCGTAAGCTGAATAGCTTATACCTAAATGCTTATGTCTACAGGTATAACTTATCATGGATGTAATAGTTGTAGGATTAGGAGGCTTGTTTGAAAAAGTTAGCAGTAGTATCACTTATCTGTTTCTCCCTCAGCGCATGCTCTTCACTCAATGAAGTTAAATTGGATTCTCAATCGGTATCCAGCTACATAGGTGAAAAGGTCAAAGTCACCACAATATCTGGCGAACAAATGGAATTTCAAGTCGAAAGTGCAACGGAACAGCAGATCGAGGGAGAAGGGCAACTAGTCAAAATTGAAGATATACAGACGTTGGAAGTTGAGGAGTTTAGCCCGCTAAAATCGATATCACTTTCTGCAGGCTTATATATGTTAGGTGCGATAATTATTACTATTGTCGTTTTATAGCCATTTTGAATGTGTATTAGCTTCAACTTGAGATATTCAGTCTACAAACTGGGGCAGACTGCCACTTGGTTTATACGGCTCGGATTAGCTTCGTCGCCCTAGGTATCACTTTGTTGTGTCATTTTTATATGGAATATTTCCTTTATAATTCAATTGTAAAGATTAAATTGTATTATCCATAAAAAGCGCTTGTGATAAGCTTGCTTTTTTCTAGCAGGCAGCATTATTTGTTAATTACGTTAAGGATAACCCATGCGCTTGAGTGTTATCAGTACCCTGTTGACTGGTTTTTTATTATTCCCAAGTGCCAATAGTTTTGGTCTGTTATTAGAAACAGGTGCTGAACAAGAGCAAATCGGGCAAGGCAGTAACTCGATTGCCGTTGAAAGCCAAACCGCATCTTCAGTATCGAAGGTGGCGGAGATCAAGACCTTAATCCAAACCGCAATAAAGGATTCGCCGCAGCCATTTAGTGGCAGTGTTATCCTGCTTGAGCAGGGCAAGCCGCAGCTTGAACTACAAAAGGGCGAAGGCATTAGTCAAGATTCGCGCTTTGTGATGGCATCGCTCTCTAAACAAATCACTGCAACCTTGATATTGCAGGCGGTCGATGCGGGGAAACTCGAGGTAAACCGTTCGCTTAATCATTATCTTTTTGGTGATGCTGAAGGGAATAATAAGGCGCTAAAAGGCATGGATGCAGGTGTAAATCCAAGTGCGGATGCATTGAATACCAGTCGATATGATGCGCGGATTACGCTGCACCAACTGCTAACTCATACATCGGGTGTCGATAAACTGGGTAAGGCTAATCGATTCGAGCCGGGTAGCCAATTTGAATACTCCAACTTTGGTTATTCACTGCTTGGGCAAGTGCTTGAGAAGGTCAATCACCAATCCTTTGCCGAGCAAGTGGCGCAGTTTGCAACGCGATACCAGCTTAATGGCCTGAGTGCTGAGCTTGGCAGTATTGAGACTATTCGCGCTAAAGTGCCTTTACTCGCCGTAGGTTTACAGGAAAGCGAGGTGATTTCCCCCTCTGACTTAGTGCTTGATGAAGCTTTGTTGCCCGCTGGCGGACTTATTGCCTCAGCGCCAGCTTATGCCGCCTTTCAGCATCTATTACATTCTGGCAAGTTGATGAGCGCAGAGAGTTATCAACGGATGACAACGGCGTATACCGAGATCCAATTCTTATGGCCGAATATGCGCTATGGCTATGGGGTGAGGATCAATAAGGACGATGGTCTCGTCGAATACAGTCATACGGGCTATTTATCTGGCTATATGTCGATGACACTTCATTATCCTGAATTTAATTTGGATCTGGTGATGCTGGAAAATCTATCGCTAAATCTTAATGATCGCGCTCGAGTATTTGAACTGCATAATCAGATACGTCAAATCATTCGTAGCCAGTTACTGCTTGTTAAAACATCACTTGCACCAGTGATTTGAGTAAACTGACTACTGACATAAGTGCCCTTATGCTGATATTAAGCATGGTACTTTAGTACTTAAAAGATTTCTAAGATATAGTTTCTGCGGGAGATAATGGCTACTATCTCCCGCGTTAAGGGAATAAATATAGTCTTTTACTACTTAATGTCGCCATATTTAATTGAATCACGACTATCTGTTTCATATATCATTTCATATTCATAGTTCAATGAGTCTAACAAGCTAATTATATAATCTTCGGATTTAATTCTTTCGTATCCAGGAAAATCTTTGTGGAAAATGATACTCAATAACCAGCTGCATTCTGGTTTTGATGGTGCGAAAGTATTTGCATCAAGATCTACATTGGGAAATAATTTAATGAATGTGCCTGTCTCTTTATTTAGATTCCAATGGTAATGTTTTATCCTGAATGGTAAAAAACTCTCAAGCATAGTAGGGTTCTTAGCTGTAGATGTTTTTCTATCTATTAATACTAGAAATTCTTTGAGTTTATTATGAATTGTTTTTTCATCTTTACTTGTTGACTTTATACCAAATAGTACTTGATGTTTCATATGGTTGAATCTCCTCATTGAATAGATTTTATCGGCACTGGTGTCTTTTAAAGAGCCATTTTCTTTAGTTAAGGGTGTAAGTTTGTTAGCTAACAGAGAATTCAAACTCTATTTTAATGATTAACGTCCCTAACAAAGAGACGTTAATCTGTGACTTACAGTTACCAAAAGCGCTTTCTAAGTGCGGTCTCGATATCAATATCAACCCTAAAGTACTGCAAAATAGTCCAAACTGAATCGACTAAGGCTTCGGTAAGCGCTGGATAATCATCCTCGATAATTCCGTTAATTTCTTCGACTGTTTCATCGATATATTCTTGAACACCTTCCTCAAATTCGGCCTTTGTCGCTTGATTGCGGAAAAAGCTAAAGTTATCGAGCTTTTCTATCAATTGATCAATAAGGACTCTCACCGAATTGAGTTGCTCAACTGTGATCGTGGGATCGGTGGCGATCAGTTTAAAAAAGCTCTGCACTTTGGTTTTGAGATCGAATAGCGTTGGGATTTTATCTCGATTTGCCGCCGCATTACTCACCTCTAATTTGGTTTGCTTGACGGAGGCAGGTGTCACATTCCCCTCAGATGCTTGCGGATTGGCCGTCATAGGATCGGCATTGCTCGAAGCAGTTGCTGGTATTGCGCGATTGTGGGCTATGGTTGTGGGGGCTGGCGGTATCTCGCGCCCCAGTGTTTGTAGCAGGCGGCGCTGGAAATAGCTTTGCGGCAGGGCTTTGCTGAGTGCTTGCTCAAGCTGAGTTTCACTGTAGGAGGCTATCTGCAGCAGCGCTTCGAAAATCTCTTTATATTCTTGCTCAATAGCTGCTAGTAGCGGGCTATTGCCTAAGCTATTGGTCACGGTTAAGTCGGCGCCATATTGCTGCAAAAGTCTTAAGATCCGCACAGCTGTTGATTCAAAGCGGGGGAACTCGATTGAACTGCCACCTATCACAGCGCAAAGGGCAGGAGTGGTGTCTTCGGCATTGATGGCATTGGGGTTGGCGCCATGTTCGAGTAGCGCCTCTACGCAGGACTGTGCGCCGTAGTAACTGGCGCACATTAATGGCGTAAATTGCTCATCCACCGAGAATTCTTCTAACTTTGCTCCATGGCGCAGTAAGAGTTCTACGGTTTTTCGCCGCATAGGGCCGGTAATTTCATCCCACCAGTAGGTCGAAATCGCCTTGTGTAGAATGGGCGAGTTATCGTGACCGCAATGGGTAAAAATATCCCCGCCTTGGTGAATGAGCCATTCAAGTAGTTGGCTTCGACAGGAGATAGCCGCCGCGGACACATAGTTAGTGTTGTAGATATTGGTGAGGCTTAAATCTAGCCCCTTGGTGAGCAGATATTCCATCACTTGGATAAGCGTTGCTTGATCTTCTTTCCCTGAACCACGCTGGCAGATAGTGAGTAAGGTTGGTTCATCCACCGCCCCAAATTTTTTATTGATATCCATACCATATTGCAGGAACAGATCGAAAAACTCGGGCAGAAAGGTTTTCTTTTCGACCATTGGATAAACCAATAGTCGTAAATTCGACCAGACTAACATCTCATAGGGTTTACCCGTATTCACAAATTCGGCATTTGGATTAGCGCCATATTTGAGCAACAGTTCAAGGGCTTGGTAGATGTAACTCCGTTTATTCGGATCGGTAAATTGGGCATTATTAATATATTGGTTGAGCAAGGGTGAATGGTCGGCATCAGGCGGTGTCATTCTATAGATGCGATTGATATCGACGGTGGCCTTAATCAGTTTTTCGATAATCCTAAGGTCAAATTCCGAGGTCAATGCCGCATAGACCAAACTTTTGGCGTGAGAATCGGCTTTGAGCTGCGGATAATGGTCTAACAGGTATTCAGTGTAGTCTTGCGCTTTGGCGTAAACGCACAGTTCTAATAGATTAGCATCATCCCAGAAGCTGCTATCGTTGGCCATAATATAGCGTGACTTTTTAAATGCAGGGAAGCGTTTAACTAAGGGAGAAAATGTTTCTACTCCCCAAAATTCGCTCGAAGAAATAATGTTTTCAATTAGGCTTAATTTGCCAATGTCTAATGGGATATCTTTATTAATGATATGCAGGAACAGATCTTTATTGCGTTCATCATATAATATTTCTAGTGGGTGATTTAATTCACCATTAGTCCAAAAGCTCACCGGTTTATTGATATCTAAGTTAGCTGCAAGTAGAAGGTCGATCATGTCTCTACGTTGATGGTCTTGATAGATATATTGCGGATTAGGATGAAATAGATAGTTGAGCCAGCAATTACTATATTGATTTTGAAAGTAAAGATTGGCACTAGAGTCTAGGTATAGGGTAACGAGTTCTGAGTTGTTATATTCAATAGCCGAATGCAAGGCACTGAAACCATTACATTCAATTTTAGCGCCTTTGCTAAGCAAGTATTTTATAAGCACTAAATCGGACTGAGGACTGCAAGATAGTGGAACTAATATATTGCAGGGCGAAATATTGAGATCAATAAAGTTGAGATCTCCACTATCGGCAAGAAATTGATCAACTTTCTTTATTTTAGCCGAGGTCGAAAGCGTGTTATCTAGGCATATTTCCCGAAGTGTGAGTTTCTTATCACTAAAAATCCAACTGAGCATAATGTTCCCTATTTAATGCCGTTAACAAAATGGTATCAAACGCCTTTCAATTTATTAAAAATTGAGTGAGGTAAATTGCCATATTTTAATGCATTTAAGTTAAGAAAAACTATGCCCTAAGACTGATAATTAAAATCATCTTGCTGAATAACATTTGCTGATACAAATTGATAATGCCAAACAAGTTTAATCATGGCAGTTTGGCATTGTTACTTTGATTGGAATTCTGCTTCATATCCTATTGATTAAGATCTAGCTGCATCGGCATTTCGCAGGCGTCGTGGCCTGTGTTCCCTAGGGGAGCTGACAGATGTACAAAGCCTAATTTCTCATAGAGTTTTACGGCTTCATTTAGTACAGCGGTGGTTTCTAAATAGCAGCTTTGATAACCCGTTTCGCGGGCGAAATCGAGTGCCATTAACGCTACGCGTTTTGCGAGTCCTTTGCCGCGGATTTCTGGCATAAAGTACATTTTTTGCAGTTCGCAGACGCCATCATTGTTAGCTAAAGGCGCAATACCGGCGCCGCCTAAAATGCGGCCCTCTAATTCAATAATCCAATAGTTGGCGCCCGCTTGGGAGTAAATCTGGCTTAGGCAATCTAAGGTCGGGTCCGCCACGCTATAGCCTTTATCCGCGGTTAAGCCGTATTCGGCCGAAACATCGCGGATGACTTTGGCAATTGCGGCATCATCTTGGGCTGTGGCTTGGCGAATGTGGCAACCACTTTGCTGCTTGGCGTTATGTACGGCTTGATTATATAACACGAGGGCCTCTTCGATTTGTGAAGTTTGCAATGGAGTCAGTTGGGCTAAGATCCCTTGGAACAATTGATTTTGTTGAGTATCCAATTTAACGAGTAACTTCTTACCCGCAGGTGTCAGTTGCACAACTAAGCAGCGACTGTCCCGTGGGTGCACCTGACTCTGGGCAAGATGTTTATCGATCAAATGCTTGATAGCGCGGCTCGCATTGGACTTATCAATGCTGAGTTTGCTTGCAAGCTCTTTGATGGTCAGGGGCTGCTTGCCTATCTCAAACAGGGCATGGGCTTGCACGGGCGAAAGGGGTAAATCCCCAAAGGCGGCGTTGAGCATGCCTAAATTTCTCACCAGATAGCGAGACAAATGCCTGAGTTGGGCGGATGAGCCTGACTCAGTCGTTTGCTTAGTTTGAGTCACAGGCTTCGCGGGATCTTGAGCCAATGGTGCGTCTGTTTGAGCCATAGTCGAATAGGTTTGGTTGCATGTCACAACTAAGTTAGCGGGCTTTAATTCCTCTTGCAACATATTACTAACAATCGACTGTGTAAATATCAGGATTCAATAATGGCGCCATGGCGAGAATAATCGCTTGGGTGTAATTACTTTCACGGGTCGCATGGCCGTGGGTGAGTAAACCTATGGCACCGCCTTTTTGCTTAATATTGATTGTATTGAACAACCTATCCATGACATCCCCGAGTTCTTCCCCCGCTTCTAATGCCCGATAAACTTGCATTGGTAAAGGTAAAATCGCACTGCGGCCAATGGCAAGCTGGTCTTTATGGCCAATCGCGATATAGGCGAATGTGGCAGGGCCAAAGTCGAAACAATCGACACCGCCTTCCATCGCAAAATAGTAATCGGCTTTAGTCTCTTGCGGGTCCTGCTGTTGACAATAGCGCACCCGATTGATCGCCCCTTGGCGAGTGTCGAGATCTGTCATTGGCTGCGCCGCAACACCAGAAGGGGCATCCATACCGCTGGCTTCTATGATGCTCTCAGGGAACAGCTGTGCTATGGCGTTAGTTGCCGCGTTGATTTTTACTGGGTTTTTAGAACCCACTTTTATCTTAATAATGTTTTGTTGCATATAAGTTATTTATTTTGGATTTTAATGTGGACGCTCGTTTGAATCATTGCTTAAATGGTCTGAGGTGTCTAAGCGTTTGGGTTTTCTATTCTGCCACAGTCGTCGGCGAAGCTCAGTAAAAAAGCCAACAGTAGGGGAGGCAATAGCCAGCCTTAGGGACTAGGAAGCGACATGCAACTATTGCTCCTTCAGTAATTTGGGCTGGAATAGGCAGTAAGGCTATGTCATTGAAGGAACCAAAACCAAGAGATAATAATAATGAAATTCAACAAACTCGTGATTGCTATGGGAATGGCCTGCGGTGTAATACTGACCGGCTGTAACGATAGCGAAGATAGCACTACGCCTACCGAACCTGAAACTCAACTGCAAGCTTTTGCCCCCAATGGTTTACTCAAAGCCAGTATTCGCCGTACGACCTATGGCGTGCCGCATATCCAAGCTGACAACTTAGAAAGTTTAGGTTTTGGTAGCGGTTATGCGCAGGCACAGGACAACTTATGTGTATTAGCCGATGGTTTTATCAAGGCGAACTCACAGCGTTCTATGTACTTTGGTCCCCATGCGTCGATTGACTTCACTACTGGTCAACCCACGGCGGAAGATAACGGTAACCTTATCTCAGATTTTGCCTATAAAGCGTTAAAGATCAGAGCACAAGCCGAAGAAAAATGGCCGAAATTTAGTGAAAACTCTCGGGCACTTATCCAAGGTTTTACCTCTGGTTATAACCAATATCTTGCTGATGTCGAAGCGGGAACACAAACGGCAGAACCTTTCTGTGGCGGTCAGCCTTGGGTGAAACCCATAGTGCCAGAAGATGTGGTGACTTATTTGTTTTCTATCGCCTTATTACCGGGCGCAGCTAACTTTCTCGATCTGATTTTTTATGCTAACCCAGGAGATGCACAGGAATACATGCCGCGTATCGTTGGGCCCGCGCCTAGCCAAGACCAAACTACATTTGTGGCCGATATGCAGTCTAAGTTGATTGCCCGCGCGGCTCGTATCACGACACCAGAAACCAATCCCCGCGATTTAGGTTCAAATGGTTGGGGTTTAGGCAAGGATAAAACTGAAAATGGTAAGGGCATGGTGCTAGGTAATCCGCATTTCCCGCATACGGGTAACCTGCGCTTTTGGCAATCCCATATTACGATCCCAGGGCATTTAGATATGATGGGCGGCTCGTTAGTGGGTATGCCAGGACCGATTAATATTGGTTTCAATAAAGATCTCGCTTGGACTCATACCTTCTCTACCGCTGAGCATTTTGTGATGTATAACCTTGAGTTAGTCTCGGGTGATCGGATGCAGTATTTGTTTGATGGTAAACCTATGCCGATCACCAAAGAGACAGTATCGGTTCTAGTGAATGCAGGTCCTGCGGGCATGCTGGTCGCCGAGAAAGATATTTATACTACGGCCAAAGGCCCTATGGTCGAAGCTCCTCCCGCTTTAGCGCCTTTCGGTTGGGATGATGGCAGTGCCTTTATGATCCAAGATGCCAATATGGGGACTATGGATCCTGTTGACCATTGGTTAGCCATGAACATGGCCACGAACAAAGAAGAGTTCCAACAGGCATTTAAGGACTACGATGGCGTCATCTTCAATAACACTATGTACGCCGATAAAGAGGGCAATGCTTTCTATATCGACGACTCAACAGTACCAGGATTATCCGAATCTGCAGTTGTGTTGTTAAAAACCTCACCGGATATTAAAGCGGCTAAGGCAAAAGCCGGATTTACGATTTTACCCGGTAACACTTCGTTGTTTAGCTTCGATGGTCCTACGCCCTATGAGCGTGCGCCCAAGCTTGAGCGCAGCGACTTTGTGCAAAACTCCAATGACTCCTTTTGGTCGACTAACTTGAATGAACCGCTGACTTACTTCTCGCCTATGTACGGCGCAGAGGCTGGACAGCTATCACTACGTACACGGATGGGCTTGAGTTTAATGCAGGACGCCGCGGGGGCTGATGGCAAGTTCAGCTTGGAAGAACTCGAAGCGGCTGTGCTGTCGAATCGCAGTTATCTCGCCGAGTTAGTGCTGCCTGACTTGATTGCTCAGTGTGATGCCCAAGGCAGTACACCTGTGGTAGTGTCGGCGAGTTTATCTAAGGATATCTCTTCGGCTTGTACGGCATTAAAGGCGTGGAACGGTAAGCAAGATAACGATAGTAAAGGTGGTGCTTTACTACGTGAATTTGCCCATCTATTCAGCCAAACAACTATGTTGACCCAAGGATTCGATCCCGCTAATGCGGCAACGACACCTAAAACCTTGACTACGGATGGTAGTGCCTTAAAGGCCTTGGCTCACAGTGCGCTTAACCTTGAGGCCGCAGGCTTTGCCTTAGATGCGCCATTGGGGGATGTGCAATTTGTGGAGAAATCTCTGCCAGATGGAACGCCAAGCGGGTCGCGTTTACCTTGGCCGGGTAGCCATAATGCTGAAGGTGGATTCAACGTGTTTTCAACCAGTTTGTCGGGTGATGACACTTTGATCCCGCAGCACAAATACGCTGCTGTGATGGATGTGGTCACTGGCAAGGCGATGAGTTCTGGCTTAACGGCGAAAGGATACCAAGTGCGTTACGGGTCAAGTTGGATGATGGCGGTGAACTTTACCGACGAGGGGCCTGTGGCGCGGGGGATTTTAACTTACTCTGAGTCTAGTAATATCTTAACGCCTGCGTTTGCTGATCAAAGTATCTTGTACTCGAGTGCTAAAAGCTTCCGTCCTTTGTTGTTCAAAGAGGCTGACATAGCCCCTGCTGTAGTGTCGACAACTGAGCTGACACTACAAAAACCATAAGTCAGATTTTGCGCTTTAATCGTTAGCGGCTCACTTCGGAGTTGAATCTGGATGAGCCGTTTTTTATGCGTGTTTGCGACTGATAGCGATTTGTAAAAATTTAACATTAACGACTGTGATCTCGATCTACCTTAGGTGTGAGTATGCGTCGACTAGTCTCGTTTTATTGATTTTTGTGACATATGCCCGGTTAGCTGTTTTTCTCGGCGCTTATGCAATGTCACTGGATTTGGCTTGAGGTGAATATCTTGTGTTTTTAAGTGGCTTTTTATGTATATGTTTTGATGCTGTATTGAAAACTTATTACATTAAATCAGCGATCTAGATCTCAATATCAGTTTATTATGAAATTCCCTTACATAAAGCCGTGTCAGATCAACTTTTATGGGCTTTTTTTGGTTATCCTTAGCGCGAATTTATTATGCTAGTCACACCGTAAGGTAACTTTTATATGCAAAAAGATGCGACCAGTGTTCTTGGAACACCTCAAAGCACACAGAATCTAGATTCAACGAAACACTTACCTTGGACTCGCCAAGACACGACTTGGATGTTGAGTTTGTTCGGCACTGCCGTTGGCGCTGGAATTTTATTTTTACCTATCAATGCGGGCATGGGCGGCTTTTGGCCTCTTGTGTTAATGGCAGTGATCATTGGTCCTATGACCTATCTTGCCCACCGTGGTTTATCTCGTTTTGTTTGTTCATCAAGCATTCCTGGTAGCGACATTACTCAAGTAGTTGAAGAGCATTTTGGTGTTGGCGCGGGTAAAGCCATTACCGTACTGTATTTCTTTGCTATCTACCCGATTGTATTAATTTACGGTGTGGGTATTACCAACACTGTTGATAGCTTTATCGTCAATCAGTTAGGCATGGCATCGCCACCACGCTTCATTCTATCGGGTGTATTGATCCTCGGTATGATGGCTGTAATGGTCGCAGGTGAGAAATTCATGCTCAAAGTGACACAATTGCTGGTGTATCCGCTGGTGGGTATTTTGGCCTTTATGTCTATCTACCTGATCCCTGAATGGAAAATGGATGCTTTACTCGTTGTACCAGAAGCGGGTGCATTTTTAGGCACAGTTTGGTTAACGATTCCAGTTTTAGTGTTTGCCTTTAACCATTCTCCAGCGATTTCACAGTTTTCTGTGTCATTGAAACGTGACCATGGCGCGAATGCTTCTCGCAAAGCTGATGTTATTTTACGTAATACTTCCATGATGTTAGTGGGCTTTGTGATGTTGTTTGTGTTCTCTTGTGTGCTGTCATTATCGCCAGCACAATTGGCCGAAGCGAAAGCTCAGAATCTACCGATTTTGTCTTATCTCGCCAACGTGCATTCAAGTGGTTTTGTGAGCTACTTTGGTCCATTAATTGCCTTTATCGCGATTGTGTCTTCTTTCTTTGGCCATTACATGGGCGCGACAGAAGGCATGAAGGGGATTATTGTTAAGCAGTTAGACACGAATAAAAAAGGCATTTCAGAGCAAAAAATCAACAAATTTATTCTGGTGTTTATGTTTGTGACGATTTGGGCCGTGGCAATCAAAAACCCAAGTATTTTGAATATGATTGAAGCTTTAGGTGGCCCAATTATCGCGGCTATCCTGTACTTGATGCCTATGTACGCTGTATACAAAGTGCCAGCATTAAAAGCGCACCGTGGTCGCATCAGCAATATCTTCGTGGTTATAGCGGGTTTATTGGCAATGACGGCTATTCTGTTTGGCTTCTTTCGTTAAGTTTTAATCTTAGTAGAAACGCGGTTTGAATGTGAATCGTGAGTCGTAAAAAGAAAAGGATCGTGCCATTGGCCCGATCCTTTTTTATTACGTATAACATTTGAATCGCTTATTTTTCTTCGTACATTAAGTAGTAACTCTGCTTCATCCCTAACGCTTGATAGGTCTGCTGTGCGGCGAGATTTTCTTGCTCGACATATAAACGGAAGCTTGCGGCACCACCATTGGCTTCGGCCAGTTGTTTGACTTCGCTGTAGAGTTTGGCATAGATGCCTTGGCGACGATTTTTCGGGCGAATATACACACTCTGGATCCAGTAATAATCCTTCGCACGCCAATCGCTCCATTCAAATGTCACCATGAGCGAGCCGACTAGCTCACCTGCGATTTCAGCGACCAGGTAAAACCCTTTTTGCGGGCTCTCAAGTAGCGTTCCCACACCTCGAGTCAGTGTCGCTTCATCTAAGGCTAGGCCTTCGGTTTCTTGGGCCATGGCCTGATTAAACTGCACTAAGGCGATTAGGTCTTGAGCCTTAGCTTTACGAATCAACATACTACAACTCCTAGGCGGTTATTTGGCAATACCGCTCTTGCTTAGTAAACAACATTTTGTGATTCACTTTATCATGGAACGACGAGGGATAACGAGTTTGGCTGTGGCAAGTTAGGCACTGATATTATTTATTGCTGTGGATATTTGTACGACTAAAGTCTTATCTGCTAGGCTTATCTTTAGTGTCCTTTCGCTGAACTAAGTGAGTTAATGATGGGATTTATTAAGTCTACTCGCCGCTATAAACTTAAAATTTTACCCGTCTATGATATTGCTGCTGATGAACAGATAAATCATCTTCTGCATTTTATTTTAACGCTGTTGAGCTTCGGTTTATGGGGTTTAGTTTGGTGGTGGTTGGTCTTAAAAGCTAACGGTAAGTCCGACTTTATTTTCAGTGGTTTTGATGACGATTATTGGAGTTATTTGATTGAGCGTGAGCAACCGCCTGCGTCGCTTTATCGTCAGCAAATAGCACCAAAAAAAGTCACAGAATATTTTGATGCTTAAGCAGGAAAACTAACATCTCAGCAGCCAATTTAACAAAGTTGGTTTGGTTAATATTACTGATTTTAAGGCGGTTTAGCTCAACGTGACCCAGATCATCCCTCGATTAAAACCCCTCTGCTAGACTCGGCGATTGCCCCATTTAGACTGAGAAACTAGCGCGCTAGTTTTGGTCTTTGCCCCATCATAGTTTCGAATTCAAGGTTATCAATATGACAAAACAAAAGTCGTCAGCATTAGGCCGTATTTGGTCTCGCTGGATGTCAGTGCCGCTGTGGCTGCAAATTGTTATCGGTATGGTGCTAGGTATTTTAGTGGGCATCATCTTCGGCGAGCAAGCGACTCACTTAAAGCCGATAGGCACCTTGTTTGTTAATTCCATTAAGATGCTGATTGTGCCATTGGTGTTTTGCTCACTGATTGTGGGCGTCACTTCGATGCAAGATACGAACAAGATGGGGCGTATTGGTTTTAAATCTTTTGCGTTTTATCTCTTTACCACGGCTATCGCGATCACTATCGGTTTAATTGTCGGTTATGTTCTTCAACCCGGTGCTGGTTTAGGTTTGTCATTGGCAGATGGCGCGGCTCAAACTGCCAAAGAAATACCTTCTTTAGTCGATACTTTGATCGACATAGTGCCGACGAACCCTATTGCGGCTTTAGCAAGCGGGCAAATTTTGCAAGTTATAGTATTTGCGATTGTTTTAGGTATCGCCTTAGTGCTGATTGGCGAGCATGGAAAACCTGCAATTAAAGTGTTCGAAAGTTTAGCTGAGGCCATGTATAAAATGGCCGACATGGTGATGAAGCTCGCACCCTACGGTGTATTTGGGCTAATGGCTTGGGTAGCGGGGGAGTATGGGATTGATATGCTCTGGCCACTGATCAAAGTCATTATTGCTGTGTACCTTGGCTGTATTATTCATGTGATTGGATTCTATAGTTTTTTACTGCGCGGATTTGCGAAGTTAAGCCCGCTGCAGTTTTTTAAAGGGATTAGCAATGCCATGTTAGTGGCGTTTACCACATCGAGTTCTGCGGGCACGCTTCCTGTGAGTATGAAGTGTGCGAGTGAAAATTTGGGGGTTCATAAGAAGATCTCTAGCTTCGTATTACCGCTAGGCACCACAATCAATATGGATGGCACAGCATTATACCAAGGGGTCACAGTGCTGTTTGTGGCACAGGCGTTTGGTATCGACCTGACTGTCGTCGATTATCTCACCATTATTTTAACGGCGACGTTGGCCTCTATTGGTACTGCGGGTGTGCCCGGTGCGGGTTTAGTGATGTTGACTTTAGTACTCACAACCGTAGGGCTTCCCTTAGAAGGGGTGGCATTGATTGCGGGAATTGACCGTATTTTAGATATGGTGCGTACTGTGGTAAACGTCTCCGGTGACTTAGTGGCGACGACTGTCATTGCAAAGTCTGAAGATGAGTTGGATATGGCGCATTATAATGCCGACATAGATCAAAGCGCCGTAATAGCCGAACAGAATATTGCCCTCGAAATTGCAGCGGCTAAGAGTGTCAAAGCATAGGGAGCTTTTATTGCTGGTTCGTTAACTAAAAAAACCGCCATTGGCGGTTTTTTTATGCTGACAAGTTTTATGGTTACTTCATTTGGCTTAACACTAACACTGGCTTGTCGTCGCTGTTAAGTAAGGTAAGTCGGCCTTGCACTAATTTTGCTTTGGTAACTAATGGCATAGCTTGCATCACTTTGTGCTCTTGCTGCATTAGGGCATCCACGCAGGCTTTCATTGTGCTACCGGCAGGAGATAGCTTAAGCTCTTCGCCTTGCTGAGTATATTGACCGAAAAAGTTATTGCAGCTGTTGTTGCCATGTAATTTACCTTCGGCCTCAAAGGTGATTTGCGCTGGGCTGTAATCGATAGTCGGTTGGCCTTGGACCATTTCAATGTGCCAGTTGCCTTCTAATGGAATGGTCTCATTTTGGGTGATATCGGCACTTTGGCAGGCTGTGATGCCTAAGAGTAATGCACCTAAGATGAATGTTTGTTTTAACATCGTTGCGGTTCCTTTTTTCCATGATTATGGCCATAGTGTGACAAGTTTTTCGTAAGATCTAAAGGGGTTTATATGACAGGCTCATTTAAAAGTACTCTGAATTTGTTGAAGTTTTTACATTGGTTAGGTGTATTGATGCTAGTTTGTGGACTTGGTTTTTATATGTTGACGCAATGGAGTCTAGAGATAAGCGGCATGTTATTAATCTCAAGTCTGATTGGTTTAGGGTTGGTCTTAATGTCGCCCTATCCTGTGGTGCTGTTTATCCAATGGGCGAAGCGCCAAGATGAGCATTCCAAGTAATTTTGTACTGCCTAATTAAGCCTAAATTTCATTAAATCAAAGCTCTGCCGAATCTGCGGCGGGATTATCGTACAAGCTTGAGTCAATGGCGGGTTCTACTGGCGTGTCTGCGGCTTGGGATACAGGTGGGCGCATTGAATCGAGTTTACCCCGTGCGAGTTCCATCATAGGTGCAAGTTTGGCGCTGGATTCTGGGGTAAAAAAACTGTAACTCACATCGAGTTTTAGCTGATGGTTTTGTTGTTCTAGCTGCTTTTCTACTCGCTTCATAATATGTAGAACATCCCGTTCACCATCCACAAAAGCAAGTACCACAAATTGAGTGCTGTTGTAATGGGCGGCAACGTCAGCGGTTCTTATCGTATCTTGGATTAACTTGCCTAACAGTCTGTGGTGATTATTTTCGAGTGGTATTGGAGTGTTATCCGTGCTCAGTAATTCAAAGAAGATGATACCTGCATGGGCGCCAAAGCGGCGGCCTAAATTGAGCTGCCTTGGTGCCATCATCAAGAAGCCGTAATGGTTGAGCATGCCCGTTTCTTGATCGCGCATCGAAAGGGATTCAATTCTATGGTTCTGACACAGAAGGGATAATTCCTGTTGCAGTAAAATCTGAAATGGTTCGAGCATAGCGGCATTGACTAGTGGCTCTGTTATATGCGGGTTGAGTACACACAGGGCACCAAATTGGCTACCATCCGGCCAAGCGATAGGGCGCGAGAGAATATGCTGAATACCATCAAAATCCCTTGGTAAATCCTCTAACATAAAGCTGCCGAGGTTTTGATATAAACCATCAGGTTGGCTGTTTTGTATCTGTTTGAAGAGTTCGAGTGCTGGTGGATATAAAGTGCCTGCGGTAAATTGCGGTGTTTCAGTGATTGAACTGACGATGATCTCAAACCCTGCACTGATTTTTTGGAATATGAAAACCGTGTTGGCGTTGTAATAGCTTTTGATGAGCTCACATTGGTGCATCCAGCGAGTGAGATTCACTTGTTGATTGTCGCTATCAAGTAAACTCAAGTTGGGATTAATGGTTTCGGGCAACATACAAACGCCTAACTAGGGCTAAATATTCATTAAGTTTGGGAAATAAAAGGGGATTTAGCAAATCAAGGCACTAAATAATACCCTGTTCTAGCTGTGCCTATTAACCCAACCGAGTATACTGGCGGGCTGAAATTGGGCCAAAAGCCGAAAGAATGCTGTGAGAATACTGTGAAAATTAGACTAGCCTTACCTCAAGATGTTGATTTATTAGCGATGCTAGAGAAAAAACATCTTAATGATGAATTAGCTTCCGCCAGTATGGGGTTACAAGGGCAAGCTTTTTCCCACAGTGAATTGAGCGAATTAGTGCAGCATCATTGGGTCGTAGTGGCACTGGTAGAACAGCAGATCGTCGGTTATGTGATTGCAGGCCGTTGGGGATTTTTCGAACATTGGCCCATTTACCGCACTTTGTTGAATCGTTTAGGGCAACTCGATTGGGATGGACCTAAATTAACTAAGGTCAATTCTTGCCAATACGGGCCGATATGGGTGCAGCAAGCCTACCGTGGGCAAGGGATTTTCGAGGCATTAGTCCATGAAATTCGTCGCCAAGTTGCTCCGCATTTTAGCTATATGTTGACCTTTATTGCTGAAGATAATGAACGTTCCTTTGCCGCTCACTCGGGTAAAGCGCACATGCAGGTTGTGGATTTTTTTACCGTTTCGGCAAGAGATTATTATTTAATGGTGGCAAAGACCCAAGCTTAGTTGTTCGACGATAAGAATAAAGGGTTAAATCTCTACTGATATCAATAACGGAGATAAATACATGCATGTGCAATTTGTTGAGTCATTATTAGCGACTTATGCCAAGGTCAATTTATCGGCTTGGGACAGCTTGAGGTTAGTCTTATCAGAATGCGCTCACCATGAGTACGAGGCGAGGGGATTTGAAGTCGAGTTTTTATCTGACTTAGGGGCATTGCAACATTATTGGGTACAAGTGGGAGATATTTGGCTCGATTGTGGCCGAATCAATGCCTATTCTGCGACGATAACGCAACTGAGCGATGCGCAAGTCAGCCGCATTAATACGAAAAAGGCGCTAGAGTGCGCCATTTTATCCCAAGAGCAGATCGGTCTACTCTGCATGCAAAATGCCCATTTCGATCATTGCTAAGTGCGCTTATTCAGCCTGTTTCTCAATCGCTTTTTTGATTAATATTTCTTCATTAGAAAGTAGCGCTCAGGGGTTGTGGTGACTATGCCTATGATCTCAACACCTTGTTTCTCATAGAATACTGGGGCTTGAATCGATAAGGTATCCACTTGGGCTACTAGGCAACCGCGTTGTTTCGCCTCTGCTTCTGCAAGTGCCATCAGTTTACGCCCAAGCCCTGTGCCTCTGGTTTGGTCATCAACCCAGACAACATTGATTAAGAAGTTTTTATAGATAGTCTGTCCACCCACACCCCTAATCAACTTGCCAGTTTCATCGCGTGCTATGACAGTCAAAGGCACTGATTTCTCTGGTCCTAAGAGCCCAGTATTATATTGCCGAACGCCGTCTACCAGCGCATCCACAATCGCGATATTTTCTTCACTCATAACTTCAAAGTTCATGTCAAAAACTCTTTCTGGAATGTGATTACTTTATAAACGTAAATGTTATTTCTGTTGTATTCAACTTTTGATTGATCTCACTAATGTTAATCATTATCATTCGCGAAATCATTTGTGGGTTACATTTGTAAACTAAGTTTACTAAACAGGAGAGGTTTATGTTATTTCGTCAAACTTGCTTGGCAGTTGCCATTACCGCTGTATTTGCGGGTAATTTTGTCCAAGCCGAAGAGGCTCCCGACAGAAAAATGGAAGTTATGGTTGTTACTGCCTCTGGATATGAACAGAAATTGGTTGATGCACCTGCCAGTATTTCTGTTATCACCCAAGAAGATTTGATGATAAAACCTTATACCACTCTCCTAGATGCAGTGCGTGACTTGGAAGGGGTTGATATTGGTGAAACCCGTGATAAAACAGGGCAAGGTACCATCAGTCTACGCGGTATGGGATCTGACTATACCTTAATCCTTGTCGATGGTAAGCGTCAGAATAACCATGGTGATATTTATCCAAACAGTTTTGGTGGCAATCAATTTGGTCATGTACCACCACTTGATGCTATTGATCGAATTGAAGTTATTCGTGGGCCAGCATCAACGTTATACGGTGCAGATGCTCTAGGTGGTGTGGTGAACATCATCACTAAAAAAGTGGGCGACGAATGGTCTGGCTCTATCACTCACAGCCGAACTCATCAAACCAATGATGCCTATGGCGAAGATATCACTACCGATTTCAGCGTGATGGGTCCCCTCATTAAAGGCGTTCTTGGGTTATCGATTCATGGCAGTATTTATGATCGAATGGGGTCTACACCAGAGTATGCACCAGTAGATTATCCCAATGGAGAAGTACGCACTCGTTCACTCGGTTTTGGTGGTGGCGGTAAAACCGTCGATAACGAAAATCATATGTTAGGTGGGAGTTTAAGTTGGACGCTAAATGAACATCACAAAATTTGGTTTGATTTAGATTCCTCATCTCAAGATTATGATAATACGCCACTGATCAATGATAACGGTGAACGCGAGTATCCGCTTGGTACTGTTGATAATATCGATAGTCTCTGGATTGCCAGTAACTTCTGTAAAGGCGGCGTAGGTTCCCGTGAGGCTGCTTGTCTAGCCAGCGGTGGTGAATGGGCAAGACGATCAAATCCGCGAGCGGGTTACAGCGAGACTCAAAAATTTACCCGTGATGCTTGGGCGTTAACCCATGAAGGTGCTTGGGATTTTGGTACAAGCTTTGTGTCACTATCCTATGTAGACACACAAAATAATGGCCGCACACTGCCATTTACCACTGCTGAACGAGTATTACTACTGCAGATGATTGATGGTAAAGGGGATTACACCGGCATGACTGAAGCCGAACGTAAAGCGATTGCTGAATCCACTTTCCTGCCTAGACCTAAACGCGAAATGGCAAGTAATCAATATACGCTTGATATGAAACTCGATATTCCATTTGAAGCTGCAGGAAATCATGTCGCAGTGACGGGTGCGCAGGTGATTCGTGGTGAGTTGAAAGACGGTGTATTTGGTATGGAAGAAGGTACGCCGGGTGCAGTACAAGAACATAATATGTGGTCTGTTTTTGCTGAAGATACATGGAGCATGACTTCTGATTTATCTGTTACTGCGGGTTTACGTCATGATGATCATGAAATATTTGGCAACCAACTCAGCCCACGTCTATACGGTGTTTACACCATTAATAATGAGTGGACAGTAAAAGGTGGGGTGAGCACAGGTTTTAAAACACCTAAAACCACACAATTGTATGATGGTGTCGTTGGCTTTGGTGGCCAAGGAACCTCACCGCAATTTGGTAACCCAGATCTCGAAGCTGAAACCAGTGTGTCCAGCGAAGTCGCCCTGTATTGGTCTCATCCAGATGGCCATAATTTTAACGTCACTATCTTTAAAAATGACTTTGACGATAAGATTGCTTCACAACCCTGTGGTAAAGGTACGAGCATAGAATGTTCCGATGCGGGTGAATATGCTGATTTAGGTTATGCAGTCAGTAGCAAAACAGTCAACATAGATAAAGTTACTATTCAAGGTGCTGAGCTCGCGGGACGTTGGGAAATTCTAGATGCCTTAACGTTAAATGCTAATTATACCTACACAGATAGCGAGCAGAAAAGCGGTGCAGAGCAAGGTCGTCCACTCGGCAACAGTGCCAAGCATATGGCAAACGCGACATTAAAATGGGAGTTGACCGACTCATTAAACGTATTCTTGACCTCAGAATACCGTGCTAAACGTTATCGCTCTTGGGATATCATTAATGATGCTGCACTTTACTATAAGGGTTATAACGTGTTCCATCTTGGTGGTTCTTATCAGGCGAGTGAGTTTGTCACCTTCAACATGCGAGTAAATAACTTGTTTGATAAAGATTTTACTTCATACGATATTGTCTTCACCGAATGTAGTGACACTAGCACCACTTGTGTCTCTGACGATAATGGCCAAAATGGATACACAGCATCTTACGTTGATGATTTTAATAACAAAGATAAGGCCCGTAACTTCTGGGTTGGTATGAATGTACGTTTCTAAACGAATACCCTGTGCATTAGCCATTATTTGATATTCATGGGCGATAGATAAAACTGAGAGTTACCCGTTTGATAAAGGTATCCACTATCAATTAAACAATAGGGTAACTCTCATTACTCATTACTCAGTGCACCTGCACTGTGCTGGTGAGTCCGCACTATCGAGCCATCAATAAAAAACCATTCCGTGTCAGCAAGGTTCGCTAAGGTTTTGAGTAAATAGGCCTGAATGTCTTTTTAGACTATAAATAAAACCGTCTAAAGACCGTACTCCAATGGCCCAACTCTTTGGGTAAATCTTGTCAAGGGATACCTGTTAGAAGGCGTTAAAGAATGCCTTCGAATATTTGTCTATGTTCAGGTTTATCATAAACATGGCCTGTGCTGTTCATTAAATGAAATAGCGTTTCCCTGCGTGCATTGGTTAGTATCAATCTTGGCATGCTCTCTAAAAATCATTCTCGAAAGCTCAATAGATCCTAGATGAAGTCAGAAACATTAAAGGTGCTAGCGTATAAGCCTAAAGAATCAGCCATTGCCCGTTTGGGTAAGTACCAATATAACCAAAGGGGATTCTTCCACAGAGATACCAAGATAGGCGTTCACTCGTAAAGGCTGAAAGTTTAACGTCAGCTAGGAGCAGTGTTGCGAGCGTATTAGCGTCATCGGATGTCAGCGCGCATATTTCTGCAACTGGAATAATTTTCCAAGTGGAGAGGTAAGCTGACTTAGCAATTTCATCGACTTCGCTGTCAGAAATCCAAGCATGCACATCATTTACTACTGCCATTGTTTTTAACGAATTTGCCAAGTCATGATCTGTTACACACAGGCTTTCATAGTGGATTTCGTAAGGTGTTTCAAAAAAGGCCTCAGGATCGGATTCAAGAAAAGCGGCGATCTCCTCTAATGTACCGTATGTCTTTGCTATTTCCTCTGGCTGACCTACATTGGCTGCCCATGCACAAGATTGAAGTTGCTGTAATAAGATGGCGTTATCGGTCATGGGGTCTGTGCACTCTAATGGTCTGTGTATATACTGCTTTTATTTTGCCATATTTGTCTTAGCATTATTAATCTAACTAAATGTCAGACATAAAAAAACCGCTGGGTAGCGGTTTTTTATGGGTCTTAAGTGTAAGAATTGAAATGAATTAAGACTATAGACCCGCGTCAGCGCGCAATATTTCGGCTTTATCAGTTGCTTCCCATGGGAATTCGCTGCGACCAAAGTGGCCATAAGCGGCGGTCGCTTGATAAATTGGACGTGCTAAATCTAGCATGGCCGTTAAACCGTATGGGCGCAGTTCAAAGTGTTGACGTACTAACTTGATCAGCACTTCTTCAGACACTTTACCGGTACCGAAGGTCTCGATGCTGATAGAGGTAGGCTCTGCCACACCAATAGCGTAAGACACTTGGATTTCACAGCGATCAGCAAGACCTGCTGCAACGATGTTTTTTGCCACATAACGGGCAGCGTATGCTGCGCTACGGTCCACTTTTGATGGATCTTTACCAGAGAATGCGCCACCACCATGACGGGCCATGCCGCCGTAGGTGTCAACGATGATCTTACGACCCGTTAAGCCGCAATCGCCTACTGGACCACCGATAACAAAACGGCCAGTTGGGTTGATAAAGAACTTAGTATCTTTGTTTAACCATTGAGCCGGTAATACTGGCTTGATAATGGTTTCCATCACGCCTTCAATTAAGTCGGCTTGTGAAACGTCATCTCTGTGCTGAGTCGATAACACGACTGCATCGATACCGACAATTTTGCCATCATCATAGGCAAAAGTGACTTGGCTTTTCGCATCTGGGCGTAACCAAGGTAGCGTGCCATTTTTACGCACTTCAGACTGACGTTTCACTAATGCGTGAGCATAGGTGATAGGTGCAGGCATCAGAATGTCGGTTTCGTTGTTGGCATAGCCAAACATTAACCCTTGATCGCCAGCACCTTGCTCTGCAGGGTCTGCGCGGTCTACACCTTGATTAATGTCGGGTGATTGCTTACCAATGGCGTTTAATACTGCGCACGAGTCCGCATCAAACCCCATATCTGAATGGGTATAACCAATTTCACGCACCGTTTTACGGGTGATTTCTTCAATATCAACCCAGGCAGAGGTAGTGACTTCACCACCCACTAATACCATGCCTGTTTTGACATAAGTTTCACACGCTACGCGTGCTTTTGGATCTTGAGCCAGAATTGCATCTAGCACAGCATCAGAAATCTGATCTGCAATCTTATCGGGATGACCTTCTGAGACCGACTCAGAAGTAAACAAGTGCTTTGCCATAGTAGGAAAATCTCGTCGTTAGCATTCAAACGTGTAGAAGCATCTACATCTAGACGGCTATTTTAGTTTAAATCCGATTGCCGATCACCCCCGATAATAAAAAATCCTCTCAGATTGTGACCTGAAAACGACTACGCTCAGTCATAAATAGGTTATTTTACTTATATTTCATAGCATTAAGTTTACTATGTTTTTGAGGAATTTATTTCTCTATTACAAGTGATCCTTGCTATGCCCTCTTAAGTAAACGCCAGTAGAGTGACTGGCTTGTTTCTGCGACTTGTATACTCAAGCGACCTGAATCCTGCATCTTCAGGTTGTTTGGGTACATATTCGCCCATCTTTTGCTGAGTGAATGGTAATTTTAGTTTGCGTCACACTGGCATGTAGGGGAAAATATGCATCCAAATTGCCCGCTAGACCCCACAAACAAGCAGGAGAGAGCATGTCTTCCCGTAAAGTACTCGCAAACGCAATCCGTGCGTTAAGTATGGATGCAGTTCAAAAAGCAAATTCAGGCCATCCCGGCGCCCCAATGGGTATGGCAGATATTGCTGAAGTGCTGTGGAATGATTTCCTTAAGCACAACCCGAACAATCCGAAATGGGTAGATAGAGATCGTTTTATCCTCTCTAACGGTCACGGTTCAATGCTGATTTACTCTTTACTTCACCTGACTGGTTATGAATTACCAATTGAAGAGCTAAAACAGTTCCGTCAATTGCATTCTAAAACCCCGGGTCACCCAGAATACGGTTACACCCCAGGTGTTGAAACCACAACGGGTCCACTCGGTGCGGGCATCAGCAACGCTGTCGGTATGGCGATTGCTGAGAGAACCTTAGCGGCACAGTTTAACCGTGATGGTCACGATATCGTTGATCACTACACTTACTGCTTCCTCGGCGATGGCTGTTTGATGGAAGGTATTTCCCACGAAGCCTGTTCATTAGCCGGTACTTTAGGTTTAGGTAAACTGGTCGCATTTTGGGATGACAACGGTATTTCTATCGATGGCCATGTTGAAGGCTGGTTCACCGATGATACGCCAAAACGTTTTGAAGCTTACGGCTGGCATGTGATTGCCGGTGTTGACGGTCACGATAGCGCGGCAATCCGTGCTGCTATCGAAGCGGCGAAAGCGGTGACCGATAAACCAACAATGATTTGCTGCAAAACCATTATCGGTTTTGGTTCACCCAACAAATCTGGCAGCCACGATTGTCACGGCGCGCCACTAGGCGATGCAGAAATCGCAGCCGCCCGTGAATTCCTTGGCTGGCCACATGCACCATTTGAAATCCCTGCTGACGTTTATGCCGGTTGGGATGCCAAAGAAGCCGGTGCGGCCCGTGAAGCAGCGTGGAACGAGAAGTTTGCAGCATATCGCGCTGCTCACCCAGAACTGGCTGCTGAATATGAGCGTCGCGTTCTGAAAGGTGAATTACCGGCTGATTTCGAAGAAAAAGCGCAGGCATTCGTGCAAGCATCACAGGACAAAGCCGAAGGTATTGCGAGCCGTAAAGCCTCACAAAATGCCATCGGTGCATTTGGCGCTATGTTGCCTGAACTGTTAGGCGGCTCTGCTGACTTAGCGGGTTCTAACTTGACACTGTGGTCAGGTTCTAAAGGTATTCAAGACGATCCAGCTGGTAACTACATTTACTACGGCGTGCGTGAATTCGGCATGAGCGGCATTATGAACGGTGCTTCGCTGCATGGTGGTTTCATCAACTACGGCGCAACTTTCATGATGTTCATGGAATATGCTCGTAACGCAGTCCGTATGTCGGCGCTGATGGGTATTCAAAACATCTTCGTTTATACCCATGACTCTATCGGTCAAGGTGAAGATGGCCCAACGCATCAACCAGTTGAGCAATTAGCTAACCTGCGTATGACGCCAAATATGGCCGTATGGCGTCCATGTGATGCGGCAGAAACGGCAGTTTCTTGGAAAGCTGCGATTGAGCGCCGTAATGCACCTACGTCACTGATCTTCAGCCGTCAAAACCTGAAAGCTCAAGCGCGTACCGCTGAGCAATTAGCTAATGTGGCTAAAGGTGCTTATGTACTGCAAGACTGTGCGGGCACACCAGAACTGATCCTGATCGCAACTGGTAGCGAAGTACAATTGGCAATGGATGCAGCCGCTGCACTGACTGAGCAAGGTAAACACGTTCGCGTAGTCTCTATGCCATCGACGACTGAGTTCGATAAGCAAGATGCCGCGTATAAAGAATCTGTATTACCACGTGCTGTGACTAAACGTGTGGCTATTGAAGCGGCGCATACCGATTTCTGGTACAAGTACGTCGGGTTTGAAGGCACAGTTGTGGGCATGACCACATTTGGTGAGTCTGCGCCGGGTAACGTGCTATTGAATCACTTCGGTTTCACCGTTGAAAATGTGCTGAATGCTGCAAAATCATTGGGCTAATCGCTCAAGGGATTAGATTCAATACAAAAGGTTAAACTTTTTAAGTGTTAATCTGTATAATGCGGCCTGCAATCGTTTGCAGGCCGTTTTTGTATTAAGAGGAAATTGAGACCTCAATGATCCGAGTCGCTATCAATGGTTATGGCCGTATCGGCCGCTCTATTCTCCGAGCTTTATATGAGTCTGGAAAACGGCAGCAAATGCAGATTGTCGCGATTAATGAATTAGCTAAACCTGAAGCCATTATTCATCTGACCCAGTACGACACCACCCACGGTCGGTTTGCGCATAAAGTGAAGCTTGTTGATGATCATATGCTGATTGGCGACGATGCGATAAAAATTCTCCACGAGCCCGATCCCACAAAACTCCCTTGGCACGAGATGGACATAGATATTGTCTATGAAGCCACAGGCGTATTAGTCGATCGTCAAAGCTGCGAAGCCCATATTCACGCCGGCGCTAAACAAGTGCTGATAAGTCATCCATCCTCAGCCGATGTCGATGGCACGATTGTCTATGGTGTAAACCACGATTTACTCCGCGCCGAACATACTGTGGTGTCCAACGCTTCTTGCACCACAAACTGTATCGTGCCAGTGATCGATGTGCTTGATCGCCACTTTGGCGTTAAAAGCGGTGCCATTACCACTATCCATTCGGCGATGAATGATCAACAAGTGATCGATGCTTATCATGATGATTTGCGTCGTACCCGCGCCGCTGGCCAATCGATTATCCCTGTCGACACTAAACTTGCCCGCGGCATTGAGCGGATCTTGCCGCACATGAAAAATAAGTTTGAAGCGATTTCGGTGCGCGTGCCCACCATCAACGTGACCGCCATCGATTTGTCCGTGACCTTAGAAAAAACCGTCGATATTGCCACAGTCAATCAGGTGCTGGAATCAGCCGCCAATGGGCGATTTAACGGCATCTTAGGCTATACTGATGAGCCCTTAGTCTCATGTGATTTCAACCATGATCCGCGCTCCAGTATTGTCGATGGTACCCAGACCCGCGTGAGCGCCGGTCAGTTGGTGAAGTTACTCCTGTGGTGCGATAACGAGTGGGGTTTTGCCAATCGTATGTTAGATACGAGTTTGGCGATGATCGCGGCCAAGCGAGGCTGATAAAAGTAGATTATTCACTTGTGGGTCACTGAATTTATGCCAATTCGACGGGATGTCGAGCGCCGAGCGGCAGTCAATTCATACCGGCTATGTGTGAAACAGTTTGTTTTTTGATTATAAAAGGAAGCGTTACCATGGCAATTATCAATATGTCAGATCTGGATCTACAAGGTAAGCGCGTGCTTATCCGCGAAGATCTCAATGTCCCTGTCAGCAATGGCGTCGTCACCAGTGATGCACGTCTGCGCGCCTCTCTACCGACTATCGAGTTGGCCCTTGAAAAAGGTGCGGCTGTGATGGTGATGTCGCATTTAGGTCGTCCGACCGAAGGCGAATACAATGCTGAATATTCTCTGCAACCTGTGGTCGATTATTTGGCAAAAGCCCTGTCTTGTCCTGTGCGTTTAGCGACCGACTATTTAGACGGCGTCGACGTTGCCGTGGGTGAAGTGGTTGTGTTCGAAAACGTGCGTTTCAACGTGGGTGAAGGTAAGAACAACGAAGCCTTATCGAAAAAAATGGCGGCGCTGTGTGATGTCTATGTGATGGACGCCTTCGGTACTGCACATCGTGCCCAAGCATCGACCCATGGAGTGGGCATGTTTGCCCCAATCGCCTGTGCAGGTCCATTACTGGCGCAAGAATTAGATGCCTTAGGCAAAGCGTTAGATAACCCTGCGCGTCCTATGGTGGCGATTGTCGGTGGCTCTAAAGTGTCAACTAAGCTGACCGTGCTAGAAAGTCTTTCGGGTATCGTTGATCAGTTAGTGGTTGGCGGCGGTATTGCCAATACTTTCATTGCGGCGGCAGGCTACAATGTCGGTAAATCGCTGTATGAGGCGGATTTGATCGACGAAGCTAAGCGTTTAGTGGCTAATGCTAAGAGCCGTGGCGCCGATATTCCTGTGCCGACTGATGTGGTCGTTGCGGGCGAGTTTAGCCCAACAGCAGCGGCAACGTTAAAATCGGTTAGCGAAGTCGCTGATGGCGAAATGATTTTCGATATTGGTCCAGATAGCGCTGAAGCACTGGCTAAAATCATCGAATCTGCTGGCACTATCGTGTGGAACGGCCCTGTGGGCGTGTTCGAATTCGACCAATTCGGTGAAGGTACTAAGCGTATCGCCCAAGCGATTGCTGATTCAAAAGCGTTCTCTATCGCAGGCGGTGGTGACACTTTGGCTGCGGTTGATAAGTACGGCATTGCCGATAAAGTGTCTTACATTTCGACTGGTGGCGGTGCTTTCCTCGAGTTCCTCGAAGGTAAAGAATTACCGGCTGTGGCTATGTTAGAAAAGCGCGGCGCTTAATCATTAAGTTTTAAAAAACGCGGCGCATAAGACGCCGCGATAAGCTCTGATAACATCAAAGCTTTGATAAAAAGTAAAAAATTATAAAAAAAACCGCCCGTATTCATCTAAGGTACTTAATTTAAGTTGTTTATTTAAGGTACAGAGTTGAATGCGGGTATAAAAATCCATCCAAACGATAGCGACCTCGGTGATAGATATCACCCTATTATTGGAGTTAAAAAATGGCGTTAATTTCCCTACGACAACTACTTGATCACGCAGCAGAACATGGATACGGTGTGCCTGCGTTTAACGTTAACAACTTAGAGCAGATGCGTGCCATCATGCAGGCCGCTGAAGCAACAGACAGCCCTGTGATAGTGCAAGCTTCTGCTGGCGCGCGTAAATACGCTCGACCACAGTTCTTAAAATATTTGATGGCAGCGGCTCTTGAGCAGTACCCAGATATTCCTGTGTGTATTCACCAAGACCACGGTACCGATCCTGATATTTGTCAGCGTTCTATTCAATTAGGCATGTCATCAGTCATGATGGACGGTTCTTTGATGGCTGACGGCAAAACGCCTGCATCGTACGAGTACAATGTTGATGTTACCCGTCGTACAGTGGCATTTGCCCATGCGTGTGGTGTGTCAGTTGAAGGTGAAATCGGCTGTTTAGGCAGCTTAGAAACTGGCCAAGCTGGCGAAGAAGATGGTGTTGGTGCATCTGGTATTTTAAGTCACGATCAAATGCTGACTAGCCCTGAAGAAGCGGCGCGTTTCGTTGCCGATACCCATGTTGATGCACTCGCGATTGCTATCGGTACTAGCCATGGTGCATATAAGTTCAGTCGTAAACCGACGGGCGATGTACTGCGTATCGACCGCATCAAAGAAATTCATGCGCGTATTCCTAATACTCACTTAGTGATGCACGGTTCATCTTCTGTGCCACAAGAGTGGCTAAAGATCATCAACCAATATGGTGGTCAGATCCCAGAAACCTACGGTGTACCATTAGAAGAAATTGTAGAAGGTATCAAACACGGTGTACGTAAAGTCAACATTGATACCGACTTACGTTTAGCATCAACGGGGGCCGTTCGTAAATTCTTAGCTGAACACCCAAGTGAATTTGATCCACGTAAATTCCTGAAAGCATCAATGGAAGCCATGGCCGATATCTGTACGGTTCGCTATGAAGCTTTCGGCTGTGCAGGTCAAGCATCTAAGATTAAGCCATTGTCTTTACAAGCAATGTATAAAGCGTATCAGTCTGGCGCGTTAGATCCTAAGATCAATATGTAAGCGTTATCGCTGAGATAAAAACCCGCTAAAGCGGGTTTTTTTATACTTAAAATAGCTGCAATTTTCATTTTTTAATCGTAAATGTTAATATCGCGCAGATTTTCAGGGGAAAATACTAACCCTTATTAATATGTGCTTATTCAGCATCGCTGGGACGAACAGATATTTATAGGGATTGGATTTAACGGAACAGGAACGGATAAACATGAAGAAAGTACTGACCGCCGCACTATTAATGACTGCACCTTTTATGGCGACAGCTGGGGCCGATTTTGTAAAAGGCGATGAGACATTCGCAGGTGAAGCTGAGCTTGGTGCAACCTTAACCACAGGTAACACTGAAACCTCATCATTCAAAGGACGTTTAAATCTTAAGCATGAGCTTGGCGATTGGGAGAATCAGTACTTACTCGAAGGTTTATATAAAGAGGATACAGGTTCTGTTACCGCGAAACGCTATTTAGCGGGCGCACAAGGTAACTACAAGATGACAGATCGTAGCTACTTGTTTGCTAATGGTAATTATGAAGTTGATCCGTTCACAGGTTATGATTACACGCTATCTGGCGCAGCGGGTTATGGTTATAGATTCTATGATACTAGTAAGACCTTTTTAGATGTCGAAGTCGGTCCAGGTTATATCTATCAGCGTCTTGATACAGAGCAAGCACTTATCGAAGGCCATGACACCAATGACAGCGTCGTTGCTCACGGTGTGATCAACTTTGAAACCGAAATCACTGACACCTCTAAATTCCAACAACGTTTCGTTGCCGATTACGGTGATAAGCTCGATGCCCGCTCTGAAACTTCGTTAACGGCGAATATTATCGGCGCATTAGCAATGAAGTTTGCCATTATTGTGCGCTACAACAGCGAGCCGTTGGATAATAAGAAAAGTACAGATACAGAAACCAATATGACCTTGTTATATTCCTTCTAATGCTGTGACACTGATTTAGAAACTAAAAAGCACCTTTGAGGTGCTTTTTTATTGGCTCTTTTTAGACTAAGTTAAATGTTTCTTTATTAGTTATCGCTGTAGTTATACAAAAATTAATGTTTTAAATGCCTTTGGTTATAGGGTAATGCATAGAAAGTTGCGTTTTATCAACATTTACTATGCTGAAGCTATGGTAATTTTCGACGTAATTTCCTACGTAGAGATGAACTTTAATGAAATTACAGCGGTTGTTTAAAGGCAGTGGAATGGCGTTATGGAGTCTATTCTGCGTTGCAATATTGAGCGGATTCTCACCTGCAGCATGGGCTATGACAGAAGGGATAGAACGGCTTAATTTAACCGCCTCGAGTGTGGGTTATGTTGCCGTCTTTGTGTTTGTACTTGCATACATAATGGTGATGGCTGAGGAGTCGTTACATTTACGCAAGTCGAAACCTGTGCTGGTCGCGGCAGGGATTATCTGGGGCATGATAGGTTTTGTGTATGTACAAAATGGTATGTCTGAAGTGTCGGAAGCGGCATTCAAACATAACTTGCTTGAATATGCTGAGCTTCTACTCTTCTTACTCGTGGCGATGACTTATATCAATGCTATGGAAGAGCGAAATTTGTTTGATGCCATTCGTGGTTGGCTTGTCGGCCGTGGTTTTAGTCTAAGAACCGTATTTTGGTTGACAGGGTTTATGGCGTTCTTTATCTCACCCGTGGCAGATAATTTAACGACTGCGCTATTGATGTGTGCCGTGGTGATGAAGGTGGGGGCAGGGCAACGCAAGTTTATCACCCTAGCCTGTATCAACATTGTTGTTGCGGCTAATGCGGGTGGTGCGTTTAGTCCGTTTGGTGATATCACGACCTTAATGGTGTGGCAAAAAGGATTAGTGCACTTTAGCGATTTCTTCCATCTGTTTATTCCTGCTTTAGTGAACTTTGCATTACCCGCTGCCATTATGAGTGTGTTTATCCCACATTTCGTGCCAGAGCCAGAAAAAGAGCATGTTTATACTAAGCCGGGTGCTAAGCGAATTGTTGCGTTGTTTTTACTCACAATCGCTACGGCAGTGTGTGCTCATTCCTTCTTAGGTATGCCGCCTGTATTGGGTATGATGACGGGATTAGGTTTCTTACAATTCTTTGGTTTTTATCTGCGTAAAACCTTCAATCGTTCCGTTGCCCGCGAACGTGCAAAGGCTGAATTGCGTCAGGACGAGCAGCGTCTTCAGCAGCTTGGTAGTGTGGTGCCCTTCGATGTGTTTAGCAGGATCTCCCGCGCTGAATGGGATACCCTGTTGTTCTTTTATGGTGTAGTGCTATGTGTGGGTGGCCTTGGCTTTATGGGGTACTTGAGCTTAGTATCTGAGGCTTTGTATTCCAATTGGGATACGACCTATGCCAACGTGGCTATCGGTCTGTTGTCTTCGGTTGTTGATAATATTCCGGTGATGTTTGCTGTGTTGACGATGAACCCTGAGATGGCCTTAGGCCAATGGTTACTAGTAACATTAACCGCAGGAGTTGGGGGCAGTTTATTGTCAATTGGCAGTGCTGCAGGGGTCGCGTTAATGGGACAAGCTAGGGGGATTTACACCTTTGGTGCCCATTTGCGTTGGACACCTGTCATTGCGCTGGGTTATATCGCGAGCATTTTAGTACATATGTGGCTCAATGCTGCGATGTTCTAAATAAAAGTACTGCTCATTCACTTTTTGGACTGTATTGACGTTTGTGAGTCGTTTTGTAGCGGATAATATCGCGAATTATTTAGCGAACAACGTCGATCTAACAAAATTCAATCGCATAACGTCTAGATATCAATGAATAAAATAGAGGCATCCGATGGATGCCTCTATTTGTTTGGATATGTCATTGGAAGGATTATTGCGGTAGCACTTGAATTAAATCCAGCTCGTTATTGGCTTTTGCGCCGTAGATCTGAATCGCGACTTTAATTTGTGCCACTGAACCACTTGGATCCTGCAGAGCCCAATCTAAGCCTGCTATCTCAAATTGGTATTGACCGCTTGTGACTTCGGTTAATTTACCGCTGCATTCTCCAAGACTTTGGCAACGATAATTTTGGGTAACATGCCAGTGTTTCCATGCCTTCGGATTCGAGGATTCCTTGGCTTTGTCGGGGAACCCAAAATAGTAAATATCATAGGTTTTCGCCGCAGTGATCGCTTCTTGTTGCGCATCCGTCAGTGAAAATTGAATTGTCCCTGTACTCGAGTCAAATTGCTCAAGCTTGAGATTTATCTGCGTTGCTTCATCAATGTTTATTGCATTTTCGACGGGAGGTGGCGGTGTCGGCGGATCTTCAGGCTCAGTGTTATTGCTGTCACTGCCACATCCTACGAGCATTAATGTCGCGAGGGTCAATGTGAGTAATGGGTATTTCATCACAGTCTCCTTAATTGAAATGCCCTGTATGGCAAGTGGTGCATTCCATGTCTGTTTTTACACTTGCCGCTGAGCCTAATGTGCTAGTACTACCGTGACAAGTTTGGCAATCTTGTGCATCTGGTGTTGGCTTACTACCAACAAGGGCGCCGATATTCTCCCCTTGATAGGCACGATTTAATACATCGACTAAGTAATAAGCCATAGACGCGGATAAGCGGTAACAGCGTTCACCTTTTTTCGCGAATGGTAAGCCAGAAGACTTTGACCAGTTACTGATAGATGAGTGACATAATACGCTCTTGGCTTTTGATGAACTGCCCACAAGAGCCGTTTTTTCTGCTGTCGAGCCAATACCAGTAACAAATTCAGGTGAAGATAAAGGGAGCGTTGTATTTTCGTAGTAGCGGAAGGTATTAGCTATCACGGCGTTATTGTGACCATTAATGTCATCTAAAATATTCACTAACATGCCTATCGCATTAAGATTACCGCAGAGCGTGCCTTGACCCGTTACCCCTGCAAAACCATAGGCGGCTAATGCCGTTGGAATTGTTTTGAACTTGTCTGCATCGGCACTATTAGATTGGGCTAGCATAGTCACAACGGCATGAAAAACTTGGTGCATACAACCACCACCCGTTTCATAGGCCAGTTTTGCTGTTGCCATTGCATCAAGTGGAACGTATTTAAGTTTCTCTCCTATCGCTAATTGATATTGACCATTGGCATTCGTTGCCGCGAGAACCGATGTCCCCATGAGTGTTGCCCCTGCCGCAGCGGTGCTAATACCAATAATACGGGTTAATGCTTGACGTCTATTTATGCTCATTATGTATTTCCTCTATGTAGGATTACTTCTATTTATCAAATGCTAAAGATAAATTGATGACGTAAATTCTAAGCATGCTTGAGATAAATATTGTGATTTACGCCGGAGGATATTTGCCTTTTACATGAGCGGTAAATAGCGTTACTACAATAGAATTAACCGACTTAAATTCTGCATTTTAATTAACTAAACAGATTGCAAGGTGCTCATCGTCCCGATATTTATTATATTTATGTAAATTTATGCCGAATTTCCCATGTGCTAAATGGCATTTATTCCTGTGAGTTAACGCATGTTTTTACCTAATAGCGCTGAACGTGGGGGTCGTCTCACGAAAATTAACTATTTGCTGACTTGGGTTAGCAAGATCACATTAATCATTAGTTAGTTTGCATAGACTTAACTTTGTGTTTTTATGGAGTTGAGTGGATGTTGATGCAATTGGGAGACTGCAGGTTTGATCGGGAACGAGGCATACTGATTGAGTTGTCTCGCGATGAATCTTGGCATCTTCCTCGAGCCGAGTTACAAGTACTTAATTTGCTTGTTGAGCATCAAGGTAAGTTGGTTTCTAAGCACATGCTGAAGACGGGTGATGGAAAACATCCGCCGCTAACTGATACCTCTGTGGCCCGTGCTGTTTTTATGCTTCGCAGCTTTCTTGGACCTCAATATGAGGGCTTGATTGAAACCGTGAAAGGCCAAGGTTATTTACTCCAACCATCTAATGGGACTGAGTTTAGAGGTGTTAATTACCTCAGATTGCACACAGTGCCTTTGTGGAGTGCCTTAGTGTTATTCGGGTTTATGTTAGCGTTTTCGGTGTTTTATTTGAATCATACGGATCACAGCAAGCCAACCCAAGCACTTATGACTTCAATATTACCTTTGGCTTCAGGCCAGCAAGTACGATTACACTTATTTGCTGATTCCAATACTAATAACACTTTACTCTTCGAATTAGGTGAGCGCTTAAGTGCAGGATTAATCGCCTGCGGTCAAAGTGATTGGGCTGATGTTTATGCTTCTTTGTCCCATGATAAACAAGTGCTTAATATTACTTTTCGAGGCGAAAAACTCGGTCAGTCAGTGATCCGTAATATTAAAATCAGTGATTTCACTCGACCGAAAACCTTCATCGATGCTGCTTGGCTGCAGGAGGTTAACATCTGTGGCTAAATGGCTAAAGTGGACGATTAATATTGTTATCTTGTCGGCATTGATTATGGCTTGCGGTGTGATATACAAACAGTCGGCTACTAATCAGACGATGATTCTAAATTGCAGCTCTGAATTATTCGACCGCCATTCTAGTGCCAATCCCAGCGGCAGCTCGAGTGTTAGCAGTGACGGTAAATTTTACCTACTCGTGGATGTTTTGATTGCCGCTGACAATACGCAGATCAATTATCGTTACTTTAATATTGACGGTACGAGTGCGGGCAATATTTTAATGCAAGGCAAAGTCGACAGTATTGAGGCCAATAGCATGACCTATAAAGTTACCGTTAAAACGAAAACGGAATCTGAAATTGAAAAGCAAAAAAATTGGCCAGAACATATGAAATATCTATCCTATATCAGCAGCTTACATTTTAATGACTCGGAAATGCACAATCTCAGTATCGAGGTGTTAGATATGGATGACACCAAAGATTATGCCGTGGTCCTTTTTCAGCCTAGCAATACCATTTGTGGATGCAGAATCGTAAATAGTCGAATTTAATCAGTGAATTTGAGTTTATTTCAGTTAAGATTAGTGCTCATTGATTTGTGATTACTGTGGTGAGTCTCCAGTGAGGGATTCATGAAAAGGGTGTTGTGTCTAAGATACGTGTAAAGCAAGAAGAATCCCTGTCGATTAAGTTCAGCCATCAGATGGAAAAGGGCGATAATCGTCAGCTTGATCTCTATTTCTTTTTACCTAAGGAAATGGGCATAGGCTCGCGCACGCTCAATGAAGAAGAGTACTACTACAGCTCAATAGTTGGACGTCGCTCATACTATTCAGAAGGCTTGCACTTACCTCTGGTGCAGGGGCGTTTTGCCAGTTTAAATCGCCGTACTGTTGAAGAGTTCAGGTTGTACCTAAATCTCTTCGCCTATCAGTTTGCGGTTGCGGTTGAAAACGATGTTAAAGAACTCAATCAAATCACAGATGTAACCCATTTTTATTTTGCCCTCGACGAATTACGCGAACAAATTGCCCAGTTGCTGAAAAAGTTTCGTCGTAACGAACCAGGTGATCCCAAATGGAAATCTTACTTTGAAAATGCTGATAACTACTTGTCTTGGTTTTGTGAGCAGCAGTTACTCAAAGTGCTCGCTTATGCCACTCGTACCAGTGATTTCAACGATATTTTAGAGCGGGTACTCACGCTCTGCCGTAATGAATGTGCCTATCGTGATGAGCATAAGTACAACTCAGCGCAAACTAAGCAAGATCCTAACCGTATCTCTAACAAGATGTTGTTGTTGCGCCGTTTAATCCAACAAGGTGTGGTACTCAAAGAAGAGTTAAAGCCTTTAGGAATTGGCCTTAAAAAGTTTACGACAGGACTGGCGACCGCATTAGTGATGTTGGTCGTGTCTGCGTTGATAATTCAAGCTCAGGGCGCCTTTAGTGGTTTTACTATTGCGCTAGTGCTGACCTTGGCCGTGATCTATGGTTTCAGGGAAATCTTTAAGGACGATGTGCGCAATGCCATGTGGCGATTTATTCAGCGGGGTCGACCACGTTGGAGCCGCATTTTACGGGATACTACGAGTCAGGCGGTTATCGCTAAGCAGTTGGTATGGCTTGAGTTTATGCGTCAGCAAGATCTACCCGAAAAAGTCAGTGACATTCTAAAGCACAGACATAGCCAAAATAAGGTCGATGCGGAAATTCTGCACTATAAAATCGCCACTAAGGTGAATCAGAGTGAGTTCCAAGCGGGATATTCGACTATTCAAGAGCAAGTGAGCTTTAGCTTAGTGCCTTTTGCCCGTTATTTAGAACGGGGTAAAGCGAAGATTTATAAGGAAGTTGAAGGCAAAATTAGTTATGAATCGGTTGAGCGGCGCTATCAAGTCAACCTGATTTTAGTGTTGCGTGATGGGCGCGAAGCCCCGCAGTATATCCGCTATAAAATCACCATGAACCGCTCGGCAATTATAGAAATTACCCAGAGTCAGTTGCCTGACTCAGTTAATGCACCCGAATCTACGATTGATGACGAGTAAAGGCTTGACCGATATTCTGATCGTTATTTTGCTTCGCCCGTTTTAGGGCGACTTCGGCATTATTCAAATATTGCTCTAATGTCTGGCCTTCTTGATAACCCGCAATACCAATACTAATACCTTCCCCTAAGCCATTACCATTGAGCTTTTCCATCATATTGAGGGCAAAGTTGTGCGCATGGGTGGCGTCTGTGTCAGGTAACATCACAATGAGCTTCCCTAGCTGCCAATGCAGAATTTGATAATTAGCTGGAATTTCAAGCAATAATTGCACTTCTATTTCTTGCTGACGATTTGCCAGTTGGTCGATATCACTCATGTGGCTTAGCATGCCCTCTGGATTGATATCCATTAACAGTAAGCTTGAACTGAGACGGCTTGGTGGCGGCAGAGAGTTAAAGTAACGTTCTAAATCTGCCAAATTCAGCAGAATAGTACTGCGATGGGGTACAAGGTTACGCTTCTCTGTGCCTCGGCCACGCTCGGCGGCTTGCTCTAAAGTGCAGACGATATAATCAATCTCACCATCGGCAGCCACATGGCCCTTCAATGTGGCTTGCAAACAATTGGAATGCGCCTGTTTAGGTGAGCATAGAATTTGCCCTTGCCACTGACCTTGCATGGCAATTTGGGCGCTGATCCTCTGCCATTGATTGCCTAAATCATTCGCGAGTAATGACGCTAAATCTTGATTTAAATCGCCATTGAGTTGCATTAACGCATCGAATACAGGATTGATTTTAATCAGTTTACCGTTAGCATCTGTGAGGGCTGTCGCGACTGTGTTATCGCATAAAAGCTCACTGAGAAAAGCATTTTGTTTGCTGCTGATTAACTCACTGATGTCCTCAAGGGTGATTAATAGATGTGGTGAGCCTCGGCTCGCCCTTGGTGCTTGGCGGATATGAACGCGTAAAGTAGGGCCATCGATACTCTCTAGACTGATTTCACCAGACCATTGACCTGTTTTATGTACCTGCTCCATTAACTCCGTGTAGGTTTTATCATCGAGGCATAAGGTACGCTGTAGGCTTCGGTCTGTCAGTTCATCTAATGGTACTAAGGTCGCTTGTGCCGCTTTAGTATTGGCGCTGATGACTCTGGCATTTTCGTTGACCATCATAAAGCCGATGTCACTATTAAATAAGCCATTAGCAACATCAATACTGTATTGGCGTGAACGCTGTTGTAAGCGATACATGTGGCTGAGTAGTACAACCCAAGCGGCTAAAACCGTTAATATTAACGATGCCACAATGACAATGTTTTGCCATTGTGAGAAACGAGCAGCTATGTCTGAGTTGCGCACATAGGAGAGTAAAAAATATTCTCTGTGGGTCTCAGGTTGGGCTGTGAGTTCGATTTTAAGGTAAACAAAAGTGGCTTCTTCACCGTGGAATTGCCCAAAGTTGCTCATGGACATATCGCGCCACAGGGCCGGATAGCTCTGTCTTAAACTTGCTCCTAAGGTCTCTGGCATATTGCTTAGAGGGGCGAGATCGCTCGCGCCAGCATAGAGTAATCCTTGAGTATCTAGCACTAACATAGGGGACTTATTGCTCGAAAAGGCTGGTTTTATGGCCTCCAGCATTTTTACCATAGAGTTGTATGTCACCAGATAACCGATAGAACTCTGATCGGGCTTCTCGAGCCACGCCATTTGATACATATAAGGTTCAAGCATGCCGTCTATCGGAACAAATTCCAGGGGCGAGGTATAGACCTCCTTGCCACCCATGCTCCGACTCGCTCCAAGTAAGGTCGGTGGTAAGGCATCTTTATTGAAATTAGGGGGAGTTGAGAATTTATAGTTACCTTGGGGATCGTACAGTGCAATGCCGAGTAACTCAGGAATATGTTTTACTAGATCTTGCCAGTTTTCCTGCAATTTAAGTTGTTGCTTGGCGGTAGGATTGCTTAAGTATTGTTTTAGCAGTTCCCCATTGGCGAAAATTTGGGTTCGAAATTGCTGAAAAGACACTTTATCTGCGATCAATGAGCCTATGGTTTGCAGTTCACTGTATCTTTGCGTTGCCCACTCTTCTTGCAGGCGTCGTTCACCTAACGTAATGATTAAGTGAGTTAAAATAATCATGCCAATCACCAGCATAGAAAGCTGGCTTGCAATAGCGAGTAAGCGTTGATGCGACCAATAGATCCCTTGGGTTAAAGAGAGCAGTGGCGCAGCGGGATACGTGCTTGGGTTATTCTTCAGCATGAACCGATTATGAGTGGGTGAACTGTTAATTTCGCTATGTTAACACGAAAGAATTGTTACGACAGTGCCAAGTTACTCAGCAAGATTTCTTGAGTAAAAGTTAAGACGATTCACACATGTACCACTCACGTAATCGACAGTGTTATCTGCTTGGGTATTTCAGTCGATTTTGGCTGTATTAGAATGCCGTTTAGCCTAAGGCGCCTAATATGCGATGCTTGAATTCGCAGCCGTAGGACTCAACTTGTTCACGACAGATGTCGATATCAACACCCGCTAATCCTTCGATGGCCGAAACTTGTACCGTTTCAATATAGTGTGGCGCTAATGCGATGAAGGCATGTACGGCGGCATAAGAACCGGCGAGTTTGGGGCGACAATGTTCCATATAGGCGGCTTCATTATCCGCATTGAGGGAAATGGATAAACTATCAACGCAGTTGGCTAGTTCCGGCAAAATATTGCGCCTATGGACTAAATTACCTAAACCATCGGTATTAATACGTACCCGTCCGCCTCTTTGTTTAATTTCTTTCGCCACCGCCAGCAAGGTTGGAAGATTTAAGGTCGGTTCGCCATAGCCACAAAACACATATTCTTCGAAGTCTTTAACATCGCCAAGCAGTGGAATAATTTCTTCGGGCTTAGGTTGGTGACACAGTGCCAGTTGATATTCGTGGATCTGTTTACTGCCATTATGTTTTGGACAAAACGCGCAGCGCAGGGTGCAGCGACCTGTAATATTAAGGTAGCGACTGCGACGAATATCATAGACAAGCGTTTCAGTCGCACAGGTTTCATTTGCGCAGACTTCATCTGTTATGTGACCGTTTGCTAGGGTTTCTGTGGTGACAACTTGTGGTTTATCAATATTTTGCTTGTGCAGATGCTCAGACATAATGATGGGTTTCATTCTAACGATAGCTGACGATTTAAACACAGTGTAGCGAAAGCCTGATGCGATAACTGTCAACTAGATCGCAACTTGAAAGCTCAAGCCACTCGCAGCAGACTCAAAATGACATAGATGATTAAGAGGTTATTGACTCGCACAGAGGATTAAAAAGAGAGCCTAAGCTCTCTTTTTAAGGTTCAAGACATTGATTAACTGCTTCTAGTTAACTTCCTATAGATAGTCTTTTTTATAGTCAGTGGGGACCGGCGGCTCTAAATGCTCAGGTGTAAAGTCCACTTCATGGTCTTTTTTAGGCTGCCACCACCAATGGAAGAAGCGGCTGCTAGTGCGCTTAATGTCGTCGAGTATGATGTACAGCAAGGGCACTAAAATTAGCGTCACAAGGGTCGAGAACAGGATACCGAAGGCGAGGGATGTCGCCATAGGGATCACTATTTGCGCCTGCAAACTACGCTCGAGAATAATAGGCACTAAGCCGACGAAGGTGGTGAGTGACGTCAGGATGATCGCCCTAAAACGATAACAGCCTGAATCGACCGCAGCCTGTCTGACCGACTGCCCTTGCTCCCGCGCACGGTTCACAAAGTCCACCAAAATCAAGGAGTCGTTCACCACCACTCCCGCTAATGCCACTATGCCGCAGAGACTTAACACGCTCATCGCGAGTCCCTGAATTAAGTGACCAAACAGAGCGCCGATAATCCCGAAGGGGATCACAGACATGATGATTAACGGCTGACTGTAGGATTTAAGTGGCACGGCCATCAAAGCATAAATGGTGAACAGCGCAAAGAAGAAGCCTTGCATCAAACCGACCATGGCATTCTGTTCATCCAAACTGCCACCGTCCAGTGCAGTTTGGATTTTAGGGTACTTGGCCTGCAATTGTGGCAGGTAATCTTTTTGGATTTCCTGTACCACTTTTGAAGGTTCAACGATGTTTTTGTTGGCATTTGCCGTGATGGTGATCGCTCGCTTACCGTCAACACGGGTAATTGAGGCGTAGGATTCGCCTTTCTCAATTTGTGCCACGGTCGAGAAGGGAACCGAGGTGCCCGTTGGCGTGCGGATCAGCATATTTTCAAGATAACCCACAGTACGACGTTGCTCTAATGGGTAGCGCACCATCACCTTGATTTCTTCTTTATTACGTAAAATACGTTGGGCTTCATAACCATAGAAACCGTAACGCACTTGGCGAGCTAAATCGGAAAGGGTCAGGCCAAGGGCTTCAGCCTCTGGGCGTATCTTCAGGCGAATTTCATGACTGCCCGAGGAGAAGTTGTCGGCAATATCGTACACGCCTTCGTAGCTGGCGAGTTTTTGCTTCAACTCTTTAGAGGCCGCGGACAGTTCATCGAGGTCACTCGAGGTCAGTCTGAAGGAAATATCGCCACCGGCATCGTTGGTGCTCGCGTTAAAGCTGAGTTTTTTAACCGACAAAAGCTCAGGCAATTGTTCACGCCACGCGGCAGCAATCGTCACGCCATCGACTTCACGGTCTTCACCTTTCGTCAGTTCGGCAAAAATGAAGGCAGAGGTACGGGAGCTCATATTGATAAAGCTATGCTTCACCACTTGATAGCCGTTATCTTTCTCCATTTTTTCGTTCATCTTGTACAGGGCTTCTTCTATGCTCTGTACCACTTTTAAGGTGTTACCTTCGGAGCTGCCTTCATCCATTTCAAGTTCAACTTGAATAAAGTCTGAGGGAATGTCTGGGAAAAATACCCAGCGCACTTTGCCACTGGCGACTAAGGCAATCGACAGAATCAATACACCGATAAAGGCAGCGACCACGTTGTATCTGTGTTTGATACAGCGCTCGAGGAAGTTGCGATAGCTGTGGTGAATAAAGTATTGCACTCTGTCGTTAAAATTGGCTTTTAGGTGGCCAAAGAATCCCTTTGGTGCGCCAGGTTTTTTAAACTTCATGTGCGCTAAATGCGCTGGCAGAATGAACTTAGACTCTACCAGTGAGAAGGCTAAACAGAGGATGACCACCATACCGATGGATTTCCAGATAATCCCCATAGGGCCAGAAACCATTAACATGGGAATAAATGCCGCAATTGTAGTTAAGACCCCGAAGGTCGCGGGCATCGCCACTTTTTGCGCGCCGCGGATCACGTTCTCAACCGAGTGACCGTGGCGTTCGACCTCTGTGTAGGCACTCTCGCCGATGACAATAGCATCATCCACCACTATTCCGAGCACCAAGATAAAAGCGAATAGGGTCAACATGTTGATCGTCATGGAGAAAGGTTCGAGCGGCATGACCAACATAGTGCCGAGGAAACACACGGGTATCCCCATCATGACCCAAAATGCTAACTTCAGATCGAGGAACATGGCTAAGATGATAAACACCAACAAGGCACCGTAAAACATGTTCGACATCATCATGTCTAAGCGGCCCTGGAGATAGTGGGTCATATCACCCCAAGTATCGAGTTGAGCGTTAGCTGGCAGTGTGGCGCGGCGCTGTTCTACGTACTGTTTAACTTGGTCTGCAATGTCTAAGGCGTTTTGATCATCAATGCTGGTAACTTCAATAATCGCAGCGGGTTTGCCGTTAAAGCGGGTATATTCCAAACGTTCTTCGAAATCATCTTTGATGGTAGCTACTTGTGGCAGCATCACGCGGCTACCGTCGGCGCGAGTTGTGACGACTATATTGGCAAAGTCATCGCCCGTGTAGGCTTGGCCTTTGGTGCGCAATAGGATATCGCCATCTTGAGCACGAATAGAGCCGCCTGGTAAGTCTAAGGAAGAGTTTTGCACTGCTAATGCGACCTGCGAGAAGGTCAAACCGTACTCTCGTAACTTATTCTCAGAAACTTCAATACCGATTTCATAATCGCGCACCCCAGTCACTTTCGCACGGGTTACCGCGGGGAGTTGGGTTAAATCGTCACGAACCGACTTAGCCAATTCTTTCATATCGTGGAGTGTCATATCGCCATAAACAGACACCCAAATGACGTTATTCTCAGGTTTGATTTGAGAGATATTCGGTTTTTCGATGTTCACTGGGAAGGTTGAAATTGCATCTAACCGCAGTTTGGCTTCATCGAGAATGGTCTGCACTTCGTAACCGTCTTCAACTTCAACGGTAATCGAGCCAACGCCTTCGCTAGCCACAGAAGTCACTTTCTTGATGCCGTTGATATCTTGGATGGCTTCTTCAATCTTGATGTTGATGCCTTCTTCGATTTCCTGTGGCGCCGCACCTGGATAGGCGACGGAAATATTTAATAAATTGAGTTCGAAAGAAGGAAAAACCTCTTTATTAATCAAAATACTGCTGAACAGGCCGCCGATGAGTAGAACACACATTAATAAGTTCGCGGCCACACTGTTGCGGGCGAACCAAGCTAAGATCCCTTTTTGAGTGTCCATTATTTAACTCCAGCGGCCGCAAGACTCGATTCAGGAGTATTTTCTTTTGGTGTCTCAGTAGGCAATGCCGCTTCACCTAAGATTTTGACCATTTGCCCATTTGCCATACTGTTGAAGTGGGTCGTAGCGACGCGTTCACCCGTTTTTAGACTGTCTTTGATGAACACATTTTCTAAATCACTACGAACCACATTTACTTGGCGCATTTCAATGATATTTTTGTCGTTGACTAGGGCGACTTGGTCGTTACGAACCACATGGCGGGGTAATTTAACTATGCCATCGACAGTGCGGCCCTTGATGACTGCATTGACGAAGCTACCGTATTTAAGTGGTAAGCTACCTGGCACTTTATTCGCGCGCAGATAGGGATCTTTGATTTCTGCGACTAAATACACCATGCGATTTTCGGCATCGATAACACCTTCACTGCGGATAATATTGCCTTCCCAAGTATTTTCTTTGCCCGCCAAAGAGGCGCTAAGCGTGACTTGGGTATCGGGATTATCGACAGACTCTAAATAGGCTAAATCATCATTAGAAATGGGTAAGCGGATTTCGGCAACGCGAGTATCGTAGAGCTCACCTAGATTAGTGCCTAAGCTAACGTATTGACCTAAATCGACATTTCTAACTTTGATTATGCCATCAAAGGGCGCGCGAATAACCGTGCGCTCAAGGTTACGTTGGGCACGCGCCAGTGCTGCCTGCGCATATTTTACGTTAGCTTGTTCTTTTTTGAGTTGCGGGATACGTAGACCTAACTCAGGGGGCAAGCCCTTATCGTAGCCTTTGAATTCGATTTTAGCGACTTCACCACGGGCTATTTCTTCGTTCAGTGCGGCGGTGGCTTGGGCCAGCGTCGCTTCGGCTTGCATTAAGTCAGCCTCGTAATCTGAGGGCTCGATTTGCGCTAATTGGTCGCCTTTCTTGACTATGCCACCTGCAACAAAATGAGGGGAGATAGTGAGCATTCTGCCTTGAACTTCGGTTACGAGTTGTGTTTTATACTTTGGGGTAACCACGCCGTAGGAAGGTAAGTTTAGCGATACTGTTTGCTGAGTCACTTGCGTGACATCAACGATAGGAATGGGCATCTCTTCAGGTTTTTGTTCTGGCGCCTCCTTCGTTTGCATTAATAAGGCTGCGCCAAAGACAAACAGCAGCAGAATAAGAAAAGGAGACAGTCTCCTCAGTAGGGTCTTCATCATATAATGGTTAAATCCATGCTAATCGCGTAATGGGGTTAAAGTAGCAGAGTCGGCCACGCCAATAAATTTATTTTTGTAAATTAAATGTTTCTAAAAGTGATGCCGCGACAGATATGCTCATCATGCATCGATATTTGGGCGAAAATTAGAGCAGAAAGGTGATGAAAGGTTCAGTTAGGTAATTGGAATATATTGAAATAAGAATGAATACGTATTGGGGTTAACTGCTCTAAATCCGCCGCATTTCATTCTATATAATTAAACATAGCAGGATATTTTTAGTAAAATCACCCACGTAAGTTATATTTTGGTAATAAAAAAGCCGCATATAGCGGCTTTAGTTTGGTGAATTTAAGCGGGTGTTACTTTTTCTTACGGGCGATTTTACTCGCTTTCTTTGCCGCTTCTTTCTTGCTCGTTTTCTTCGCAGCTTCTTTCGCTTTCACTTTGGCTTTTTTCTTACCCGGTGTGCGCGCTTCTTTATTCTTTGGACGCAGCTCTTCGATCACGCGGCGTTTCAACGGTTGCTCGATATAACGCTCGATTTTACCGACGATACGCATGTCGTGGGCTTCGGCAAGCGAAATCGCGGTACCTTTTGCGCCAGCGCGGCCAGTACGGCCAATGCGGTGGATATAAGTGTCGGCAGAACGTGGCATATCGAAGTTGATCACATGGGTGATATCGTCGATATCGATACCGCGTGCAGCCACATCGGTCGCTAACAAGACATTGACTTCACCTTTAGTAAAGCGACTCAAGGCTTGGAAGCGTTTCTTCTGTTCCATATCGCCACGCATAAAGGCGCAGGGAATACCGACTTTCAGTAACTGGCCTTCTAGGCTAGAAACGATGTCGCGGGTTTTCACAAATACGATAGTCCGTTTGACATCTTCTTGGCGTAGCAGATGACACAACAGCGCAAATTTATGCTCTTTATCATCGGCTAAGTGGATCCATTGGTGGATCTTGGCTTTTTCACTGCGAGGGGCTTCAACATCGATTTCAATCGGGTCGTTTAACACTTCACGGGCAAAACGTTGTACACCGCCGCCTTCTAAGGTGGCAGAAAACAGCATGTTCTGTTTGCGGCCTTGGGCCTCAATAGCAATGGCTTGCACCACAGAAGAGAAGCCCATGTCTAACATGCGATCGGCTTCGTCGATAATTAAGATATCGACTTCTTGGGCATTGAAATTGCCTTTGTCTAAATATTCCATCAGGCGGCCTGGGGTCGCGACCAGAATATCGACGTTGCCTGCTAAGGCTTCTTCCTGTGGTCCATAAGGAACGCCACCAGTAACGATAGCAATATCTAAACCTTGGCCCGTGGCTAGGTGGCTCGCATAACGGTGGATTTGGCTGGCTAACTCACGGGTTGGCGTGAGAATTAGCACCCTTGCTTGTCCAGCAAAACGACGGGGAAAGTCGATCAAATGTTGTAGCGATGGCAGTAAAAAGCTCGCTGTTTTACCTGTTCCTGTCGGGGCGCGCGCAAGAATATCTCTTTGCTCTAGGGCGTAAGGAATCGTTTCTTGCTGAATCGTAGTGGGTGAATGATGCCCCATGGCATTAAGCGACTCTAATAAGCTAGGGTCAAGCTGGAAATCTTCAAATTGCATGCGCAGCGTCTCGACGGATAATAGCGAAGCATTATAAAGGTTATGGCGGTTAACTTAAATAACTTATCTAGATCTCCTGTGTTTATCTTCTGAGTCAGTAAAGTTTTATGGTAATTGGCATAAGTTAATTACTTTTAGGTCAATGTATTAGCATTTAATTTGTGGGAAATTGGACCTTTCGTTAAATTTGCCAAACTTAGCTAGCTTTACTTAATGTGTCAGGATTGGACTCGATATCAGTATTTAAGGTAAAAATCTTGGACCAATTGCACCATGGTTTGTGTGTATTGGCCTGAACGTTCACGAATAGTGATATCACTGAGCTTTGGAGCCATTTGCGGGTGAGTCTTATGGGCGAGTACGCAGAGTACTCGATTAGCACTTTTCCCTACAATGCTGATAAGGTTGGTTATTTCAATCAAATTGAGCTGGGAGTGCGTTAAAATTTCGTCGAAACGGGCCATACTCTGCATTGGTAATATGAGACTTGCCTTTCCTTGTGGTGCTAGGCACACATGAATGGCATCGAGTAGTGCGGTAAAGCTTAAGCTATCTGTGTGGCGGGCCATAGCGCGCTGGGATTGTATCGCTTGCGTGCCTTGCTCAAAATAGGGGGGATTACAAATTATGTGTTCAAAATACCCTTGATACTCAGTTTGTTGGTAAAAGTCTTGGATGCTGCAATTAACTAAGGTCAGTCGATTGGCCCAAGGACTATTGTGGAAGTTATGTTGGCAAGCATGGACGGCATTGGTGTCTAATTCGACACTGGTGATATGTGCTTGACTGCGCTGAGCTGCCATTAAACTGAGTAAGCCGCTGCCTGCGCCTATATCTAAGATTGATTTCGCGGTGGTCAGTTGTGCCCATGCCCCAAGGACGACGCTGTCTGTGCCTACGGCCATGCCGCAATTCATGTCATCGATATGAAATTGTTTAAAAGTGAATGCCATGGGGAGTTAATTTTGCCGTTCTAAAGTGATTTAGGCCCAATATTGGGCGCGCAATATTCTAATTCTAGCCCTCGTTTTTAGCTAATGTTTTTAAACAGTCGCATCTGTCCTAGCTGTATGAATTTGTGTCGCCAAATCATTTACTATTTTACGTGGCAATACTGATTTCACTTAATTAACGCTTTAATTTATTGCCTTAGAAACCTTTTATTAGCAGTTAATTAGCATTATTTAGCTTTTTTTGCCTGAACGGACTTGTTGTCTTGTATTGATGCTTTAAGTCTGGTATTAGTTTCGCCCCCATTTTTAATCACTTTTAAGATTAACGGATAGGTAAACGAGTTTGTTGGTGAATTAGTCGTCAGTTAGGCTACATAAACGTTCGCCATCGTTTATAAACTCGGCAGATATCGAACATATTTACCACGGAATTGTGTAAACATAGATTTGCACTCCGGATGGGCTTTGTTTTAGCTATGGCTAATCGACACATAATCACTTAAGTTTGTAAAAAAACAATAAGACAAGATGGGGCTTCCAGTGCAAGACAATCAGATGAGTATCGGAGATACATTAGGCTTAGGTTTTATGACCTTTGCGTTCTTTTTAGGTGCGGGAAACCTAATTTTTCCACCATTCGCGGGTATGTTAGCGGGCGAAAATATGCCCCTCGCCATGTTGGGTTTTTTGATTACCGCCGTAGGTTTACCTTTAGTTGGACTGATTGCTGTCGCTAAGGCTCAAGGTAAGGTTATGGCTATGCTGCCAGTATTTGCAGCAACGACATTGGCCGTCGCGATTTACATTATTATCGGCCCCGCTTTTGCTGCGCCGCGTACGGGATTAGTGGCTTACGAGATTGGCGCTAAGCCATTTATCGATGACACTACGGCAACGTTTTTGCTGGGCAGTTTGGAATTAAACCTGACGCAACTGCTATACACACTAGGTTTCTTCGCTGTCACTATGTTGCTGGCGCTTTTCCCTGGTAAGTTGCTCGATAGCGTAGGTAAAGTATTAACGCCTATTTTATTGATTTTGTTGGTCGGATTAGCCGTTTCAGTGCTGTTTTTACCTGCATCCGAAGTGGGCCAAGCAGTGGGGGATTACCAACAGCATCCGCTGACCAAAGGTATTTTGGAAGGCTATAACACTATGGATACGTTAGCATCCTTGATGTTTGGTATGTTGATTATTGATATCTTGCGTAAAAAGGGCATTGACCAACCCAGTGATCAAACTAAGTATCTAATCCGTGCAGCCTTTATTGCCGCCGCTGGTTTAACTTTTGTGTATGTGTCCTTGTTCTTTTTAGGTGCAACCGCCGGCGATATCGCTATCGGCACTAAAAATGGCGGCGAAATATTAACAAATTACGTGACCCGCGAGTTTGGGGAACTAGGCTCAGTCTTGTTGTCATCAGTCGTGACTTTAGCTTGTTTAACCACTGCGGTTGGGCTAGTGAGTGCGTGTTCTGAGTTCTTTAATGAGCTAATGCCTAAACTGTCTTACCGTTTCCTGGTGATCTTTTTAAGCTTGATATGCGCTGTGATTGCGAACGTGGGCCTAAGTCAGTTGATTGCTATTAGTATTCCCGTATTAATGACGATTTATCCTGTGGCTATTGCTCTTGTGGTTGTGACTTTCCTGACCGCTTATTTTGCGAATCCACAGTTTGCACATCGGGCAGTACTGAGCGTGGCACTGTTTTTCGGCATCTTCGATGGTCTTAAAGTGGCAGCGAAAAGTTTGACTGACGCTGATGGTCAAGCCATGAATGGCTTAGCACAGGGCTTTATCCATATAGTGAATGTTATGTCTCCAGTGTTATCTAAGCTGCCACTCTATGAAGAAGGTATGGCTTGGTTATTGCCGACCATTGCGACGATTGCACTGTGTTTAGTATTCGGTCGTGGCCGTGGTCAAACGGCTGCAGCCTAGGCTTTGCATTCTAGTTCTCGTCTTTATGCTTAACTCAGTTAAGCTTATGCAGGCTTAGACATATTTAAATTAATATCAACGGCGTATCATTTGATTACGCCGTTTTTTTATGGAGTATTTGTGCCTAAAACCTATATGCCAGATCCACTTATCGATGCTTTTCTTGATGATCTTTGGTCAAGCAAAGGACTGAGTGATAACACGCTATCGGCCTATCGTACCGATCTACGCCATTTTGATCGTTATCAAGGTCAGCAAGGAGTGACGTTACTCGCGGTTTCTCAGACCGATATTAGGGCATATCTGGCCTTTAGAGTTGAGCAGAATTTTGCGCGTACCAGTAGCGCTCGGCTGCTCAGCAGCTTACGGCGTTTCTATACTTATCTGGTGCAGACCAAGCAGATTTCAGCCGATCCTATGGCCTTAGTAGAGTCACCTAAGTTAACGCGCCATTTGCCGGATTCTCTGAGTGAGTCGCAGGTTGACCGTTTACTGTCTGAGCCCAATGTGGATGATGCCGTCGAATGCCGTGACAAGGCAATGCTAGAGCTTTTGTATGCAACTGGCCTCAGGGTGAGTGAACTTGTCGGCTTGACCATGGAGCAAATGAGTTTGCGCCAAGGCTTAGTACGTATTGTGGGCAAGGGTGGCAAAGAGCGTCTTGTGCCGCTGGGGGAATTGGCTATTACCGAAGTGGAGGGCTACATGAAATTTGCTCGCCAAGAGTTGCTCGATAATAAGCAATCCGATGTGGTATTTCCGTCGAAACGCGGTCAGATGATGACGCGGCAAACTTTTTGGCATCGGATTAAACTTTATGCTCTGCGTGCGGGGATTGAAACTGCATTATCACCGCACACTTTACGACATGCTTTTGCCACTCATTTGCTCAATCACGGTGCCGATCTGCGGGTTGTCCAACTGTTATTAGGTCACAGCGACTTATCGACCACGCAGATTTATACCCATGTCGCACGGGCAAGATTGCAGGAATTGCATCAACAGCATCATCCTAGAGGCTAAAAAAGGATTTAGTTACAGCATAAATTTGCTTTCCGCGCGGCTTGTCTGTAACTTTTTGCCCCTATACAGGGTCTATTGAATATCTCGAGTTAGAACGGCCCCAATATCTCGTTGTAGCGACACAATTTATAGGATGTCCCATGAAGTTGACCCCAGCATTATCCTTAGTTTTTGCCCTCCTAGTTGCACCACTTGCCAGCGCTGCCACTGCGACGTCTCCCGATACCGCTGCGATTAAGCAAAAACTCGGTGAGATGTTAGATGTTGAAGTCATTTCTATGCAGGACTCACCAATTGAGGGCTTGTATCAAGCCATGACCAACCGCGGCGTGCTCTATATTAGCCGTGATGGTTCAAAATTATTCCACGGTAGTGTGTATGATATCGATAAGGGCATGAAAAACTTAACCGAAGCCGCATTAGCGGGTCCGCGTTTAGAAATGATGAAGCCGCTTGAAGAGAATATGCTTGTCTATAAAGCGAAAAACGAAAAACACGTGGTCACTGTATTTACCGATGTTAGCTGTGGATATTGCCGTAAACTGCATAGCCAAATGTCTGACTACAATAAACTTGGTATTACAGTGCGTTACTTAGCCTTCCCGCGCGCGGGTGTGCCGTCAGCTAATGCCGACGAGATGCAAGCTATCTGGTGTGCTAAAGATCCATTAAAAGCCATGACTGATGCTAAAGCGGGCAGCAAAGTTGCCGCGGCAACATGTGATGCTAAAATTGCCGAGCAATATGCGTTAGGCACAACCTTTGGTGTAAATGGTACGCCTGCAATCGTATTAGAAGATGGCAATATGATCCCTGGTTATCAACCGCCTGAAGACTTATTACGCACCTTAGAGGCACGTCAGTAACAGCCTAAAATGTAAAATTTATCCCACGAAAGGTGAGCTTAAGGCTCACCTTTTTGTTATCTTATTGCCACGATTTCATGAGAGTTTGAGTCCCTTGATCCATAAGATAGTCCGTCGCCCAACCGTTGATGATAGCCATTTACCCGCTCATCTTTCGCCGCTATTGAAACAACTTTACGCCCGCCGTGGTGCGCTAACCCACGAATGCGAGCTTGTCCTTAAGGGTCTATTAAGACCTGAAACCATGAAAGGGTTGCCCGAAGCCGCGGCGCTTATCGCCGATGCCATGCAGGCGAATAAGTCGATTCTGATCGTGGGTGACTTTGACGCGGACGGCGCCACATCGACCAGTGTGTGTATGTTGGCGCTGCGGATGATGGGCGCGGTGAAAGTGGATTATTTGATCCCCAATCGCTTCGATTATGGTTACGGCTTAAGCCCTGAAATTGTTACGGTTGCGGCGTCTAAACAGGCTGAAATGCTGATCACTGTCGATAACGGTATTTCATCGATTGACGGCGTTGCGGCGGCCAAAGCCTTTGGCATGCAAGTGGTGATTACTGACCATCATTTACCCGGACATGAGTTACCCGCTGCCGATGCGATAGTGAACCCTAACCAACCGGGCTGTCCATTTGCCAGCAAATCGATAGCGGGTGTCGGCGTGGCCTTTTATTTGATGACGGCATTAAGGGCTGAATTACGGACGCGAAACTGGTATCAAACCCACGGTATTGCTGAGCCCAATTTAGGCACACTACTCGATATCGTTGCCCTTGGCACCGTTGCCGATGTGGTGTCACTCGATGCCAATAATCGTATTTTGGTTGAAGCAGGTTTGCAGCGCGTGCGAGCCGGGCGTTGCCGTGTGGGGATTACTGCGTTGCTTGAAGTGGCGAAGCGAAATCCGGCGCGGATTGTCGCATCTGACTTTGGTTTTGCCGTGGGCCCAAGGCTTAATGCTGCAGGCAGGCTGGACGAAATGGCACTTGGGGTTGAAACCTTACTCTGCGAAGACATGATGTATGCGCGGCGTATGGCGGCAGAGCTTGACGGATTGAATCAAGAACGCCGTGAGCTGGAAGTCGGCATGCAGCAGGAAGCCTTAAAAAGCCTAGAGCACTTAAAGCTTAACGAAGCCGAGTTGCCTTGGGGAATTGCCTTATTTCAAGAGGATTGGCATCAGGGCGTGATCGGGATTTTGGCCTCGCGCATTAAAGACAAATACCATAGACCCGTGATTGCCTTTGCCGATGCAGGCAATGGTGAAATTAAAGGCTCGGCGCGTTCGATCAAAGGCTTGCATATGCGCGACTTATTGGAGTTAGTGAACACTCGCCATCCGGGACTGATTATCAAATTTGGTGGTCATGCAATGGCGGCGGGTTTATCGCTCAAAGCGGGCAGTTTTGCGACATTTGCTAAAGCCTATGATGATGCGGTGCGTGAGCAGCTTAAACCTGAGTTGTTAACGGGCGAGCTTTGGTCCGATGGCGAACTCACTCCCGCAGAGTTGAATCTTGAAATGGCTCAGTTACTGCGTAATGCGGGGCCTTGGGGACAAGCTTTCGAAGAGCCGTTATTCGATGGTTACTTCACGATAGTGCAACAACGTCTTGTCGGTGAGCGCCACCTTAAGCTCGTACTCGAAACCCAATGCGGCACTGTGATGCTCGATGCGATTGCTTTTAATGTGGATTTGCACACTTGGCCAGATGCGACGATTAATCATGCCCGTATTGTGTATAAACTCGATGTGAATGAGTATCGCGGCAATTTTTCGCTGCAACTTATGGTTGAGCAAATCGAAGCTATGTAAGATGACAAGGAGTGAAGTTGAAATCATTATCCGATAAAAAAATTCGCCAGCTACTTAAGCGTTTTGCTTGGATATATGTTGTCTGCTTAAGTGTACCGTTTATCTCAACCTTACTCACTACTAAGGCTCAGGGGCAAATGCTGCTTATGGGGATTTGGCCAGCAGCCTCCTTGTTTTACTTTCTCGCTTACCGTTATTTAGCTAAATCCTTTAAGTATGAAATCAATCGCCACTTAGCCTTTAGTTATCATGGCGGTGGCACTTTAGCGGGGGCTTTGTATTCGTTAGCTAAAGTGGTGTTATTAGCGATGGCATTTATGATATTCATGAGTGCCAATAACACCTGAACTGACGTTAACGAAAAATTTCGGAGAAAGGAAAATGCAGCAGGAAACAGGATACAGAGTCAGTACAGATCAGGCTGAAATGAATCTTGAGGTTATCCATGGCTTTATTAGTAATAGCTATTGGGCGCAGGGCATGCCAAAGGCGCTGCTACAAAAAGCGTTAGCCAATAGCCTGTGTTTTGGGGTATTTGATAAGGATAATCAACAAGTGGCTTTTGGCCGCTTAATTACAGATAAAGCCACTTTTGCCTATCTTGCCGATGTGTTTGTACTTGAGTCGCACCGCGGCTTAGGTTTAAGCAAGTTGATGATAACAGCGATTCTTGAACATCCTGAATTACAAGGTTTAAGACGGATAATGTTAGCCACCCGCGATGCCCATGGACTCTACGCGCAGTTTGGATTTAAAGCGGTCGACACCCCTGAAATGCTAATGCAAATTAGGCCTGCTAAGCCTTATCAATGGCTTAGTTAACATCAAAAAAATAGCCAGCAAATGCTGGCTATTTTTTTGCGTTAGCTTTGATGTCTGTTGACGAGTTAAGCCTTAAGCGGCTTTGGTCGCGGCGGTTTCTTCATCGCTGTGGCGAATTAAGTAATCAAATGCGCCCAGTGATGCGGTCGCGCCGCTGCCCATGGCAATGATAATTTGCTTGAAAGGTGAGTTAGTGACATCACCTGCGGCAAAAATACCTGGGACTGAGGTTTGTCCGCGCTCATCGACTATGATCTCGCCCCTTGGGGTTAAATCGATAGTGCCCTTTAACCATTCCGCATTCGGTACTAGCCCAATCTGCACGAAGATACCTGCAAGTGCGACATGGTGACTCTCGCCAGTGGCTCTGTCTGTGTAGTTCAGGCCATTAACCCGAGTACCATCGCCAGTCACTTCAGTGGTCATGGCTTGGGTAATGATTTTAATGTTACCCATAGAAGCCGCTTTACGTTGCAGTACATCGTCAGCGCGCAGGGTTTTATCAAATTCCAGCACAGTCACATGTTCTACTATGTTGGCAAGATCGATAGCCGCTTCGATACCTGAGTTACCGCCGCCGATCACCGCCACACGCTTGCCCTTAAATAACGGGCCATCACAATGTGGGCAGTATGCGACGCCTTTGCCGCGGTATTCTTTCTCGCCCGGGACGTTCATCTCACGCCAGCGGGCACCTGTGGCTAACAATACGGTACGGCTACGTAATTTAGCGCCGCTTGCCAGTTCAAGCTCGAACAAGCCATCTGTTGATAACGACACTGCCTTTTGGTTGTCCATGATGTCGACTTCGTAGTCTCGTACATGGGCTTCAAGGTTTGCCACTAGTTTTGGACCTTCGGTCGCTTTGACCGAAATAAAGTTCTCGATACCGACGGTTTCAGCCACTTGTCCGCCAAACTTGTCGGCAACAATACCGGTGCGAAGTCCTTTACGTGCTGCATAAATGGCTGCTGCTGCGCCGGCTGGGCCGCCGCCAACGACTAAGACTTCGAATGGCGCTTTTTCATTAATTTCATCGGCCTTACGGCTTGCGGCATTGGTATCCAGTTTATTGAGGATCTCGCCAATGCTGATACGGCCGGCTGCAAACACTTCGCCATTTAAGTAGACAGAAGGCACAGCCATAATGTTTTTGCTGGTCACTTCTTCTTGGAACAGGGCACCGTCGATCATCACGTTGGTGATATTCGGGTTAATGGCCGCCATCATGTTCAGTGCCTGTACTACGTCTGGGCAGTTTTGGCAGGTCAGTGAGACGTAAGTTTCAAAGGCATATTTGCCTGGCAGATTGCGGATCTGCTCAATAATATCATCGCTGAGTTTGATTGGGTGTCCACCCGTGTGCAGTAATGCCAGCACGAGTGAGGTAAATTCGTGACCCATAGGCAGACCAGCAAAGCTGATTTGCGTATTAAGCTCTGGGTTAATCACTGTCATCGCCGGGATGCGTTCGCCCTGAACTTCTTTCAGGCTCACCAGAGAAGATAGGCTGACAATGTCTTGCGCTAAGCTTTTTAATTCTTGAGACTTTCTACTTTCATCTGCAGACACGACAAGTTCAACTGGTCTCTTGAGGTTTTGCAGATAGGTTTGCAGTTGATTTTTTAAATTCGCATCTAACATGTGATGACTCCAAAATCGCGTAAAAGGGAGAAAAAGGGGGCCAGTCTAGGCCCTTGCAGGGGCGGGCTTAATCCTTTGCTGCGTGGCGCTACAACTGTGTCGGCTGTAACGCCAATCAGCTTAGGACGCTAGACTGGCGGGGTTGACGCTTTGCAGACTAAATTAGATTTTGCCAACGAGGTCTAAAGACGGTGCTAATGTTTCGTCACCTGGTTGCCATTTAGCTGGGCAAACTTCGCCATCGTGAGTAGCAACATATTGAGCAGCTTGAATTTTACGAACTAGCTCTTGAGCGCTACGGCCGATGCCTAAATCGTGAACTTCGCTGACCTTGATTTGGCCTTCTGGGTTAATCACGAAAGTACCACGTAGTGCTAAACCGTCTTCTTCAATCATCACGCCGAAGTTACGGCTGATAGTGCCTGTTGGGTCAGCCAGCATTGGGAAGTTGATCTTCTTGATGGTGTCTGACGTGTCATGCCATGCTTTGTGAGTGAAGTGAGTGTCAGTTGATACTGAGTAAACTTCAACACCCATTCCTTGCAGTTTTTCGTAGTGATCAGCCATGTCGCCTAATTCAGTTGGGCAAACAAAGGTAAAATCTGCTGGGTAGAAGAAGACAACAGACCATTTACCTAACAGGTCTTGTTCAGTTACTGGAACGAACTCACCATTGTGGAATGCAGTGGCTTTGAATGGTTTGATTGTGCTGTTGATAATTGATTGAGTCATTTTATGCTTCCATTTAGTTGATGATGGCTTAAGTTCATAACGAGGACATTTGCTTGCGTCCTGTCGATGTGAAGCATATTACCGACTCGATTAAAATTAAGATAACGGATAAAAACTATTATCCTAATCGGTTTAGTCGAATGGTGATGCGATTAGGTCGGACTCAATCGGTTTTTCTGCGACTGCAGTGGGTTTGGCGTGACTGGGTGTAGTTTGGGTTTAGTCGGCTGGTCTTTGGTGATTGAGATAAGATAAATTTCGAGCATAAAAAAGGGATATCAATGATATCCCTTAAAGTGTAAATACAATTAAAACAAGATACTGAGGTTCTAGGTTCTAGGTTCTAGGTTCTAGGTTCTAGGTTCTAGTTCTGTGCTTTGGGTTGAGTTAACCAAGTGCTGAGTAAGCGCACGCCGTAACCTGTTGCCCCCGCAGGCACAACAGCGGTATCGGTGGCGGTTAAGGCATTGCCCGCGATATCGAGATGTGCCCAAGGCTGTTCGCCCGCAAAGCGTTTTAAGAACATGGCCGCAGAGGAAGCGCCAGCGCTGCCTTCTTTACCTGTGTTTGTGAGATCCGCGATAGTGGATTTAAGCTCATCCGCATAGGCTTGATCTAACGGTAAGCGCCAGACCTTTTCGCCAACCTGTTGACCTGCATAAGTTAGCTGCTGCACTAAAGGCTCAGAATCGGTAAACAAGCCAGCATAAACATTGCCTAACGCACTCACTTTTGAGCCAGTCAGTGTCGCAACATCGATAATCACAGATGGCTTATAATTTTCTCTGGCATACCAGAGGCCATCGGCCAGCACTAGGCGACCTTCGGCATCGGTATTGAGCACTTCAACGGTGAGACCTTGGGCGGTTTTAATCACATCACCTGGGATCATTGCATGACCCGATACCATGTTCTCCGCCATTGGCATAATTGCTACTACGTTGACTGGCGCTTTTTGAATCGCCATGGCTTTAATAGTGCCAAGCACTGTGGCTGCACCTGCCATGTCTGACTTCATCCGTGCGATAGAAGTGCCCGTCGCCTTAATATTGTAACCACCCGAGTCGAAGGTGATGCCTTTACCGACCAGTGCGATTGGCGCGTCTTTGCTACCAGGCCAATGGGCGACCACTAACTTAGGTGGGCGCTCGCTGCCTTTACCTACAGCAGCTAAGGCGCCTAGTTGTAGACGTTCGATATCTTTGGCTTCTAATACCGTGACTTTAACGCCGAGGGATTTGAGTTTTCTGGCTTCGTTAGCAAAGCTGTCGGGATACATAATGTCTGCAGGTGCGTTTGTCAGATCGCGCGCTAAAAACACACCCGCTTCAACCGCTTGCAGATTTTTATGGTGTTTTTGGTTGCGACTTAAATCATCGACAGCGATTTGGTAATTCTTCTCGGCACGGGGGCTCGCTTTGAACTGAGTGTAGCGATAACTGCGTAGTTCAATTCCGTGGGCAAGCTCAGAGGCAAATAGCGGCGCGGCCGTTAAGCCTTGGGTGAGTACACGCACTGTGGCTTGGGGAACCGTATCGAGTTTGGCCGCAACATTGCCACCGATGGTATTAATGTCGCCGGGCGTTAAGTTTTTTGCATCGCCAATGCCGACCAGTAAGACCCGTTTAGCATCAATTTCGCTGGGTACCAAAATCTCGAGGATTTCCCCCCGTTTGCCGGAAAAAATATTATCCGCCGTTGCTAGGTTTAATTGATCTTGGGTCGACTGAGGTAAAAAGTCGATCCCATAGGTAGTGGAGTCAGCACTTTGGAATAGCACTAATGTATCTGAATTCAGTGAGCTACGAGTGTCAAAACTAAAACTTTCGGCGTTAGCATTGAGAGAGTTAAGGCACGCCAGAGCCATAACGCTTAACATAAATTTGTGCTTATTTTTCATGGTGACAACTCATATCATAGGAGAATGTAAAGAATAACAAAGCTCAGCCTTAGGGTTAACTAATTTACGCTATTTTGCTGATATTAATATTAAATCCAAGGCCCAAATCGTGTCAGTGATCGATCAAGGGCAAAACCCAATTGTTGCGATAAAGATTGAGCATGATTTTTGAGTGCCGAGGTGCCTAATATTTGAGGAGATTGGCTAGCAAAAATCACCCAATTGCCGCCGCCTGTGAGGCAAGCGTTCACATGGGCAAAGTGTTGTTGTAAGTCGGCTAACAACTCGCGATTTTGGCTATGTTCTTTCCAGCAGTTCAGCACTAAATACCCATTGGGTTTGATGAGGTTAGTGCACTGCTCAAGGAATATTGGCGAAAGCTGCCCTGTTTCAACGCCTTTGGCTGTATAAATATCGGCAAAAATTACATCCACTTTTTTATGATCGCCAGCAGCTAAAAAGGCAATAGCATCATCATTGATAAGATTGAGCTTTTTACCTATCGGCAGTTGAAAATAGCGCTTAGCTAACTCAATCACCGCGGGGCGTAATTCCACCGCTGTTAACTTTATTGCCGCGTCGAAATTGCGCAGTGAGTGAATAATCGAGCCGCCGCCTAAACCTAAAACAATAGCGCTCTTGGGCTTACAAAACAGTAAAACCAACAACATGGCTTGCACATAAGTGTGCTGGGGAATATGGGGCGCCGCCTTGAGGATCTTACTCTGCTCATCGTTATCCCCAAAGGACAGGATCCGTGAGTCGTCGTAATCGATTACACGAATCGGGCCTAGTGCGTCTTGGGTTTCATGTAAGAGGGTAGAATCGGCCATATTGGATTAATTACTCGATTTAGCTGTTTGGCTTGTTTGCACGGGCTATAACTGCTCGCGCAAAAAAGTTAGAATTCAGACAGTTTTAGTTAATTGAGCCGCTATTATGACAAATCAAATCCTGCTTGCCTGTATTTATCTTGCAGTGTTTATCTTTTTACAGCGCGCCTTAACCCATTGGGTTAGAAAACTCGCGCAAATGAAGCAAGTGAGTGTTGCACGGACCAGTTTAGTGACCCGTTTTATTTCCTATGTGATGTTTTTTATTACTCTGTCCTTGATGGCGGTCTCGCTCGGACTGGGCTATCAGGATGTGTCGCTATTTGTGTCATCCGCCTTTGCAGTAATGGGTGTAGCATTGGTTGCTCAATGGTCGATATTGAGTAATTTAACCGCTGGCGTGCTGATCTTTTTCGTGTTTCCTTACCGTATCGGCGAGCGCATTCGAGTGGTTGATAAGGATGAAGATATTAGCGGCGTGATCATCGAAATCGCGTTATTCCATGTGCTGATTCATCGCGATAACGGCGATACCATCACTTATCCAAATAACCTCATGCTGCAAAAGGCAGTGTTAAAGCTGGCCGATCAGACTCCCTTAGCCGAACGTCAGGCGTTACTCGAAGGCAAGAAGAAGTTTGATCCTGAGTAACAAAGGATATAGATACATGGTCATTGAAGAAGAGGTTGGCAAATTGATTGATACTGAACTTTATAGTTCATTACTCGTCTATGCAAAAAAGAATAGCAAAGTAAATGTGAATGAATGTGATCTACCTAAAGTGTTATTAGCCTATGATGCACAAAAAATAAACGCCGCCGAATTTTATATTTTAGAGATGGAGAAGATAGTGTCATCGAACATGCCATTATTTACTCGTTTCTTCGATAAAAAGATTGATACTTTTATTGATGCACCAGATGAGCAAGAGAGCAATGATGATGTTATCGCAACACTGCCTTTTTATAAAAATTTCTTGGTGATATACATTATTGAGTTCTGCCTCTTAATTGAAAAACAAGATGAACTAGAACGTTACCTTAAAAAAATAAGAGTCCCAGGCAGCAAAAAATATTCACGAAAATTAAAGGAGATAATGACTGCTTTGTAATTTAGAACAGTCAGAGTTATACGTGTACATAATTTTTAACAAACTTGATAGATCTGGCCATGGTTGGCAACCTTAGTTATTTGGAGTTCGCATGTTTGTAAAGTCAATAACCATTTTTCCTTTTGGTGATATTTCAGGAAAAGGTCAATCAAAAATCTGGGAAAGGAAATTAGATATACCTTATTTAGGGGATGGCTTTCTCATACGTATTTGGGGGACAAAAGAGGGACCAACAGTATCCCAATGTGAGGCATTCGATAAACTCATCAATAATGCAGAGCAGATTAGAAAAGATGCAACTGCTAGGATTATTCATTTCCTTACCTCTTCTGACATTGTTCCTGCAGATATTGAGCTCTCCTCATCCAATGTTTGGACATTTTTGTTGCCATGCTTGATCGAAGTTAATGCAAATAATGAATACAGCCTTGGTGTTGGTAAGCTAGGTTCAAATGCCATTTCCATTGGATATGATATTTCTTGGGGTGAAGATTTTCCCCTTTTGCAGATAGGTGTTTTAGATGGCTTTATCGATGAAATATATTCCGAATAGTGATTATCTGCTTTTTACTAGCAGTTTAATATATGAAAGGATGAATCACTAAAACCATAATATTAGTTAAGGTTTTAGTGATTCATTTGATTTTAAAAAGTTAGATCGTTAGGTGTATTTTTGGCAACCCTAAACGCTATTTTAACGAGGCGATAAAGGCTTCAGACTTTTGGCGGTAGGATTCTTCAAATGCAATGATAGCAGCTATGATACCAGAGCCCAAAAGCACTTGTAGAGAGGGGATAAGAGTAGCTATGCCCACTGTCGACCAAAAGTTAAGGCTAAATCCACGTGTCATCCAAAACTGACTCGCTAGGCCAATTAATGAAAGCACGACGGCTAATAACGAAACAACGGTTGTTACTCGGGTAATCATTAATAGTAATGCTAAGTTTTTTGAGGATAAATTTTTATAGGGTTTCATTTTTTACTCTTTCCTTAAGTATTTAATATCTTGTATGTTTAATTTATAAACTAGTGCAGTATTCTTTGAAAAAACGCTACCGCTTGCAGGTACATTTGCAGTGCGAGTGCGGGATCATAGCGTTCGCCTTCATCACGCATAAAGGCGTGTTGGGCGTTGACTTCAAGCCAAGTAAAGTTACGGTTCAGCGCCATTAATTGCTGGTGGATTAGTACTCGTCCCTCCGCGGATACGTGGGGATCTTGCTTGCCGAACACTAACACTAATTCCCCTTGAATATCACCGCTGCGGCTCAATGAGTCATTGCCGTAAGCGCAGGGTAGGGTGTTGGAATGAATGTCGGTAGGATAGAGGCAAAATGCACCTAAAATAGCGGGGTTGAGTGCGGCGCGGTAGGCTAAGTGGCCGCCGATACACACGCCCATAGAGCCAACTTTGCCATTGCAGTAAGTTTGTTGAGTGGCAAAATCGATCAGTGCTTGGGTATCGCTATCGTGGTGTTCTAGGGGTTTGGCAAATTTATCGGCGTTACCTTTATCTTTACCTGATTCATCATAGGCCAGCACAGTGCCTAAAGGATTCAGTTCATGGAACACTTCGGGTACTAACACCACAAAACCGTGGCCAGCAAGAATAGTAGCGGTGCGGGCGATGGGCGCAGTTTGCTGAAATATCTCGGAATAAAAGATGATACTTGGGAATATTCCCTGTGCTTCTGGGCGATAGATATAGGTGCGCATTAGCCCTGAAGGCGTGGAGATATCCTGAATTTCCTGAGTCACTAACATATTTATATTCCTCTATGAGGCTTCAAACGTTGAAGCCTCACTTTAGCAGTCAGGATTTTATCTGTCAGTTAAAACAATTCGTTACCTGAGAGTTCACTGGCACATAGTGCTTTTATATTGCTCAAGGTCGTTTTGGCAATGGCGCCTAGGGCTTCTTCGGTGAGGAAGGCTTGGTGACCCGTGAAAATCACGTTATGGCAGGCTGATAAACGACGGAATACATCGTCTTGAATAATTTCATTCGATTTATCTTCGAAGAACAGGCCTTTTTCGTTTTCGTATACATCGAGCCCAAGCGAGCCGATTTGCCCCAGTTTTAATGCTTCCATTGCGTCGAAAGCATTGAGTAAACCACCGCGGCTGGTGTTGATCACCATGACACCGGGTTTCATCTTGGCGAAGCTGGCTTGGTTTAGTAAGTGACGGTTATCCGCGGTTAACGGGCAATGCAAGCTGATGATATCGCTGTTGGCATAAATAGAGTCGAGATCTTGATATTCCACATTCAGCGCGACAACCGCTGGATTGATAAAGGGATCGAAGGCAATGACTTTACAGCCAAAACCGAGCAATACCTTGATGGTTGCTACGCCGATTTTACCTGTACCAATCACGCCGACGGTTTTGCCGAACATGTTAAAGCCGACTAAGCCTTCGAGGGAGAAGTTGGCATCGCGGGTGCGTTGGTAAGCTTTGTGGATTTTTCGATTCAGTGTCAACATCAGTGCGACTGTATGTTCGGCCACGGATTCAGGAGAATAAGCTGGTACGTTAACGACTTGCATGCCTAAGCGTTTAGCGGCAACTAAATCGACGTTGTTAAATCCAGCGCAGCGCATGGCGATAATTTTTGTGCCACCCTTAGCGAGTTCGACCAGAACTTCTTCACAGAGTGAATCGTTGACGAAGGCGCAGACAATTTCAAAACCTTCGGCAAGCTTCACTGTTTGCATGCAGAGGCGATAATCGAAGTACTCAATTTGTGCACCAAACGCGGCATTTGTGCGGTTAAAGTGCTGCATGTCGTAATGTTTCGCGCTAAAAAATCCAATTCTCATTTCAGTCACCTAACGGGTTTGCTGATGTCATTATCTGGCAAAGAGTGTAAGTGAGTTAGGGCTTTTTGTCCTTAGCCTTAGAAAATTCCCCGTTAAAAGAGTGAGCTTTATCATCAATTGGGAATAAAAAAGCGAGCCCCTGACGGCTCGCTTATTGATTGACTGCTTTTACTTGAAGTGTTCAAGCTAGAGCTCTCATATTGAAAGTCGTACTATATGAGCTGAGGGCTAGTCCTTTAACCCTCCGTTATTGCATTTTACTTTTTGTCTTTAGCGTATTTAGCTGCAGATGCACCCGCGATACGGCCATAAGTAACGATATCGGAGATAGCATTACCACCTAAGCGGTTAGCACCGTGAACGCCACCTGTGACTTCACCTGCTGCATATAAACCATCAATAGGTTTGCCTGTTTTTTCACTCTTCACTTCGGCTTTAGTATCGATCACAACACCACCCATAGTGTGGTGAACTGCTGGCGCGATTTCGAGAGCGTAGAAAGGTGCAACAACTAATTCACGTGGTAAATCAGGACGTTCAAATTGAGCATCTTTACCTGATTTAACAAAGCCATTATAAGCTTTCACTGTTTTAGCGAGTTCGGCCGCTGGAATATCTAACTGTTTAGCCAGATCTTCAATTGTTTTGCCTTCTTTAACAATGTTCAGGTGCACATAGCCTTCGATGGCTTTTAAGCTCTTACGGATAGAGTCATCGAATACCAAATAAGCACTTTCGCCTTTTTGTTGCAGAATCGCGGCAGACGCTTTGTCACGGGTGGTGATTTCGTTCATAAAGCGGTTACCTTCACGGTTAACCACGATCGCACCGTTACCACGTACCGCTTCGGTGATCATTACACCACCAGCAGGTGAATAAGTTGGGTGAGCTTGAATAAACTCTAAGTCGCGAGTTGCAGCACCCGCTTGCAATGCCACGTCTAAGCCATCACCTGTAGCACCTGGGTGGTTAGTCGCTTTAAAGCCTTTTAACTTAGGATCGTACTTAGCTACACGATCGTTATTTTTCGCAAAACCACCCGCTGCGATAACGACAGCGTCAGCTTTGACAACGTAATAACCTGTGTATTCACCCTTCACCAATACGCCGGTAATTTTACCGCTCGCATCTTCAAGAATACGTACTACACGGCTGTTTAAGCGGATGTCAGTACCACGTTTCACTGCATTGTCCCATAGAACTTGTGCTACGTGTGCACCCACGCCAGCGCCGCCTGTTGGACGGTGACTACGGTTAACACTTGCGCCACCCATACGACCTACGTCAGTCATATCGGCACCCATAGAGGTTAACCAATCGATAGAGTCTGATGAGTTGTTGGCTAAGGTTTTGACTAATTCAGGATCGTTAATATTGCGACCACCTTTCATGGTGTCGTCGATCATGATTTGTTTCTTGTCTGCGATACCTAGTTTAGCCTGTGGCTTAGTTTCTGCAGCGTTCATACCGCCAGCAGCAAGTTTAGTGTTTCCGCCTGGGATAGGTTCTTTTTCAAGCAGGATAACTTTAGCGCCTGCATCACGGGCTGAAACGGCTGCAGCAAGACCTGCACCACCTGAACCTATGATCACGACATCAGTGGTTTCTTTTGCGCCAGCGGCAATGGCTTTATCTTGAGCAGCTTTGTCTGCATCAACAGGCACAAACTTACGTTCCCACTTACCACCGTAAGGCATATCGAAGCCGAAGCTGTGACAAGCATCGCAATAGGTGACTGATTTTTCATGACCTTTATGGCAGCTAGTACAAGCAATTTCGCCAATTAGGTGAGATTTATGGGGTGATACTTTATCTTTAGGTGCAGCGGCGGCCAGTTCTTTTAAATCACCGTGGCAGCTAACACACTGAGCATTTTCATGGGTAAGGTTGTCGTTGGTGACGCCACCTTTGTCTGATACGTGGCAGCTGTCGCAGCTACCCATTTCACCGTGAAAATCGGCTAGCACTTCTGGTGCTGCATAGGCAGTACCTGCCATAGCGCCAGAGATCAGCATGGCTAGTGCTGTTTTTTGAATCTTTCTTGTGAACATGATAGTTCCTCCGCCGTACATTCATCTACTTAATAAGGGTTATTCATCGTGGCGTGATATTTATTTTTTACGCAGCTCACGCACTGTTAGAGCATTCTCCATTTGCAAATTTAGCACTATCTAAAGAGGTATATGTGTGTTCAGATCACATAACCTTTGTTACAGCGAAAATAACATATTTAAAATGTGCAATCGGATGGGAAATATTAATGAAGTTGAGACTAATCACTGCTTCAATACGGTATAACATGCGTGAGTTAACATATTGAATGGATTGATTTTAACTTTATAAAATAAAAATGGCATAAATTATGGCTTTGGTGGTGTGTTTTATCTATTTGTATTTTATAGATATTATAATTTAATCTTGTATATTGAGGTGATGGCTTATTTATTTTTATGTATTCTATAAATAATGTTATTTCAAAAGCCTTTATTGTATAAAATTATATTATTGTTTTAATTAAATGTTACGCAATTGATTCTTAAGGGGTTGTAATGCACAAACAAGGCATATCTGAAAAACGTTTTTGGTTTCAACGTTTGAGTAAAACCAGTTTAAGGGCATTACATATTTTAGGGATCGTTGGTGTCGGTGGTGGCATTTTATTAGATGTAAATAAAGTGCAATGGTTGAGTTATTGGTATCTCGCGATGACGACGGGCAGCATATTAATGTTGTGGGAAATCGTACGGGATTGGCGCTGGCTGATCCAGCTTAAGGGAGTGTTAACTTTAGTAAAAATAGGCTTGCTTGGCCTGTTTGTGCCGCTGGCTCATTACAAACCTGAGCTATTAATCGTGATACTTTTTTTGTCAGTTATCGTGTCCCATGGTCCTGCAGGGCTCAGGCATTATTCTATTGTGCATCGTCGGCAAATTGAATCGAAAAAAGAAATTAAGGGCTAATTGATCTGTCTGTAATCCATACGTCAACTTTAACGCCTGCTGCGTTAATCACAGAGTTCGCTTGGCCTAATCCATCTGTGTCTAACTTAGACTTGAGTTGCTTCGATGGACTTAAGGTGCTCGATCTCGCATGCGGTTCTGGGCGTAATGGTTTGTGGTTTTTAGCGCGAGGGGCTGAAGTGACTTTTATCGATCGAGATTTGTCCGCCATGTCACACATTGATCAAGCTAATGCTTACAAATTACAAAGGGATTTAGAAGCTGAGGCAGGACCATTATTGCCGGTTGAAGAGTACGATATTGTCTTAGTATTTAATTATCTGCATCGCCCATTACTGCCACAAATTGCTAAGGCGGTTAAGAGCACAGGCCTTATTGTCTATGAAACCTTTACAATGCAACAGGCGCAGATAGGTCGGCCACGCAACCCAGATTTCTTACTTACTGAAAATGAACTCAAATCAGTGTTTGCTAACTGGCAATCTTTACATTACTTTGAAGGTCGATTATGTGATCCGCAGTCCACTCAAAGCAGTTATAAAGCCCAGTTGATTGCGCGAAAACCTACAACGTAAATTTATTGATTGAGACTCAGAGGTCGTAGGATGTTTCCCTATCCAGAGCAATATCGCATTGCAACGCCGCCGTTGACGACCGCCTTTATGGTGGCGTGGGCTTTATTCAGTCACAGCTTATTTTCCGATGCAAATCCTGTCGCACTCTATCCGTTGTTAGCGCTATTTCCCTTGGTGATTGGATTACACTTATATTTGATTTTGTTAGCAAAAGGAATGGGGCGACTCGATCAGTGTTTCTATGCCTTAGTGCATATCCCACTGGCGTTTGTGGTGTGGACATTCACTATTATGCACGTGAATGGTAACGCTTTTTCTTAAATTCGCCTGACGTTTTAGAGAAAATAACAAAAAAAAGCGCCCTGATAATCAGAGCGCTTTTTTTGATTTTGTATTGCTAACAATTAGGCCGTGGTGTTGATGTTGTGGCCTGCATTGCCTACGGGTTTTGGCGCCGCAGCTGCAATTAAATCTACCGCGATTTGACCTTCGGCTTTTTGCTGCTCTTTGGCTAACTGAGCAACCTTAACGCCAATTGCACCATTTTCTAGATTCGGTGCGATAGCTTGTGTATTCAGTGAAATTGACATAACTAACCTCAATTGTAAGCTGGATCCCTTTATCGGCAAACCCACGGTTAACTTTAGTCGTTACACATGAATTTGCCAATTTGCAATTATTTTGCCTTGGCCGTGAGCAGTTTGCGGCCGATAACAATTATTGCTGTAACGCCTAGCGAGCCTAAAATCAATCCGAGTGCTAGACTCACATTTTGCAGTGCTGTTGGGTCAATAACCAGTGCGATACCCATCCCCAACATCATCACGCCTGACATAAGTTTCAGGGTTTGGCCTTCTTTTTCGGTTAACTTACGTTTGCCTAAGGTCGCACTGAAAACGATAACAATAATAGCCAGCGGGATCACATATACAATATTGTATAAAACCAAATACATATAGCGTTCAATGTCTGGCAGATTGTGCATAGATAGCACACTGGTGTAGATCATTGGGAAGCCTGCGGTGCAAAGTAACTCATAGGCATTGGCGAGGATAGCTAATACGGTAGAACCTATGAGTAACGCGCCTAAGTTACTGGAATTGGATAGTTTCCCCATGCGTTTTATTAGACTCGTACGATTTTCTGCCGACATCGATAGTGTCACTTCTCCCTTAGTAAAGAAGTAATCTTTGATATTGATGGCTCCTGCGATCAAAGCTAAACAACCCGCCGCTAAAATGATCATACCGCCATCACTGCCTGCCCCCAGCAGTTGGAAGATGTTTAGCCATGCCGTCATAAACAGGAAATAAATAAAGCCGGAGAAGAATACGAAAATCCCGCCGACGAGTAACATGCGGCTGCGACTCTTGGCATTAACCATTATCGACAGTAAAAATAGCAACACAAAGAAGGCGCAAGGGTTAAAAGCATCGACACCTGCGAGCACTAAGGTGAGTAACGGCAGAGACATAGTCTCAGGTGTCACTACTCCCACTAAAGGTAATTCAACGGGTTGAACTTCTGGCTCTGCAACGGGCTCGCTTAAGCTGGTGGCATCACAGGTGCCTTCGCCAGTATCTGTGCCACAAGTGCCAAAGAGCGGTGCATCTGTTTGAGCGCTTGTGGTTGTGCTGGTGGCTCCTTTGGTGGGGAGGTCAGCGTCGCTCAGTTTACCGCCAAGGGATAAATAACAATTCTTCAGTCGATTGACTAAAAATTCACCCGTTACCGCTTCACTTGAATATCCCACAATGGCCTTTTCACAACTTGCCATATAGGGTACTGAGCGTGCTTCAGTACTGGTTTTGGAGGCGATATTTTGCCAAATATCCTGTACGCCGGGATCTGATACCCTATGGGATTCGAGTTCAATCCAAGGGTATTTTTGCGGTAATGAATCAATGAACGGATGGGCCTCTGCACAGTGCGGACAGGTTTTTGACCAAAAGAAATACAGCTTAATTTTGAGCTCACCCTGATCATTCACATAATGCCACGTTCGATCCGCTGAGCTTGAGGGTGTTGTCTCGGCCCAGCTCGGGATAGAAAAGGCAAAGAGGAATAATAGCGAGCAAAAGAGAGATAATTTCGATAGATATTTTGTCATAGCGCCTCCCACAGAGAGTGGGTTTAAGTATCGTCAAACGGTTCGATTATCTCTTACTCTACTTAAATCAATCATTTTGATTAAATTAGATATTAAGAAGTGTTAGTTAACTCGCGAATAATAATTTTTTGGGAACTGAAACCAGTTTATCTCCCTGTAAAATGGGGTGATGCACACTCACTCTCAGCTTGAGTCGTTATTGGCTAATAAAGAATAAAGCACCCGAGGGTGCTCTATTTCTGACGTTATCAACAGGTGTCGATGATGGGTTATGGTTAGCCTAGCGTTACGCCATTTACGCTAAGTTTCACGTCGATATTATTGCGCGTGGCGTTCGAGTATGGACAAACTTGATGTGCATGACGCACGAGGGCTTCTGCGGCTTCTTGCGGTAAATCTAAGCTGACTTCTAAGGCAACCGCTAATGCAAAACCACCGGCGTCATTGGCACCTATGCCAACAACCGCACTGACTGGCGCTTCGGTAATATCCACTTTGCCGATTTTTGCGACGTGCAGAACGGCGTTTGAGAAACAGGCGGCATAACCTGCGGCAAACAGTTGTTCAGGATTAGTGGCGAGACCGCTACCGCCCATGGCTTTTGGATAGGCTAAAGCGACATCAAGTAAACCATCATCAGTGCTGACTTGACCTTGACGACCCGCTTTTGCTGTGGCACGTGTTTCATAAAGTGTTTTCATAGTATTAGACCTTCTGAGGTTAAGGATTAAGTAAATCGATTTAAATTGTGCGCAATTCAATTGTGATAAACTATAATTCGATCTTTGGTGTGAATGCAAGTATATTGTGCGCAATATATTTAATTTGTCGGATCTTCCTATGGCAACAACTCAACCCAACACCCGTGTTAATCCTGTCGATATGGCAGAAAATACCAGCACAGAGAATGCCTTATGTCTTGAGAATCAAGTGTGCTTCTCACTTTATAGTGCTGCAAATGCTATGGTGCGTGCCTATCGGCCTTTGTTGGACAAATTAGATCTAACCTATCCGCAGTACTTAGTCATGCTAGTGCTATGGGAAGAGCAGGGGATTAGTGTCAAAACCTTAGGCGATAAACTTTTCCTCGATTCAGGCACGTTAACGCCATTGCTGAAGCGGCTAGAATCTAAAGGATTAGTGACTCGCGGGCGTAGCGAGCAGGATGAACGCGTGAGAGTGCTGGCCTTAACGCCAGCGGGGCTTGCCCTCAAAACACAGGCAAGTGAAATTCCCCATTTGATGCGTTGCAAAGTCGGCGGCGAGGCGAGCGAACTAAAAGCCTTAAAGACTATGTGCGATCAAGCACTTAAGCAATTACATGCCAGTATTGATTAAACTCTTATCGTCGAGATTTGATCTAAGATTAACTTATTGACATATTAACGCTTATTAGCGGTTCGACTGAGTGCAATGGGTTGTATGCTTGAAGCTCAGCGGGTCAGTCGTCTATTGAAGGTTAGCGAGAGTAAGTTATGGCCTGTTTCGATGTAGCCATTATTGGCGGTGGGATCAGCGGTGTCGGCATTGCCCAATATGCGGCAGCAGCGGGCTATTCCACCTTGCTGATTGAAAAGGGCGAAATTGGCGGCCAAACCTCAGCGAATTCCAGCAAGCTTATCCACGGTGGTTTACGCTATTTAGAAACCGGACAAATTAATTTAGTCCGTAAGTCATTGCTTGAAAGGCGACATTTACTCAATCTTGCGCCATCACTTGTTAAAGCTGTGCCTTTTTATATTCCCGTGTACGACAACAGTCAGCGCAGTCCTTGGACCATTCGCGCAGGACTGAGTATGTATGCACTGCTGAGTGAATTTGATCCTTTAGGCCAATTTGTGTCAGTACCTGCTGTGCATTGGCATCGTTTCAAGGGATTAAAACTCTCTGGATTAAAAGCCGTATTTCAGTATTGGGATGCGCAGACCGACGATAAATTGCTCACTCAAGCGGTGGCGCGCAGCGCGCAGGCACAGGGCGCTGAAGTCTATGCCGAGGCTGAATTTCTTGAGCTGGAACATAAGCGCGAGGCTTGTGAGCTGAGTTTTAGCCACAGGGGCGAAATCCATAAAGCCGAGGCGAAGCTTGTAATTAATGCTGCAGGTCCTTGGGTGAATGCTGTTTTAAGCAAAGTCTTGCCCCCACTTGCGGGTGTTGAACTCGATTGGGTGCAAGGCGCCCATGTGTTACTGAATATTCCTGCGCCCGATGGCATCTTGTACTTAGAGTCATGCTTCGATAAACGGGTAATATTTGTGATGCCTTGGTATGGTCAAACCTTAGTCGGCACCACAGAAACTGAATTAACCTCTTTAGATAAGCCGCCCCAAGCGACCGAGTCAGAAATTAATTATCTGCTTGGTATTTATAAGCATTACTTCCCGCTAACGCCGGAGATTGATGAGCTTAAGGCTTTAATTACCCAAACCTTCTGCGGTATTCGGGTTTTACCTAAGCAAAATAGCCAAGCCTTTGAGCGACCGCGGGATACGTTGATGAAAACATCAATTTCCCATCCGCGAATACTCAGTTTATATGGCGGTAAGTTAACGACGTTTCGCAGTACCTCAGCCGAAGTGCTTGAATGGATTGAAAAGGCCATAGGTAAGCGGCAGTCTATTGCTGATGTTGATAAACTCACCCTATCTTGAGTGCGCCGTGAATTATGCACTTGATGCTGATTTGAATATGCTTCAAGGTGATTTTTACCTGTAAAACCGCTACAGTGTGGCGCTTTTTTACTGATATCTAGGATCTGCCGTGAATGCTGCTATTGTAAATACCGCCAAGCAATGTGGTTATTTTAACCAAGGTCAGTGCCTTTCTTGCCGACATATACAACAGCCTATGGTGCAGCAAGTGGCGGTTAAGACTCAAACTTTACAGCAACTACTCGCGCCTTTTATCCCAGCTAATTTGCCCGATATTTTTCAGCCGCCGGTAATTGGCGAGGACAGCGGCTTTCGTAATAAAGCTAAAATGGTGGCCTTAGGCGCCGCCCATGCGCCTGTGTTGGGGATTGTGGGCCAAAGTGGCGAGGCGGTAGATCTTTGCGACTGCCTGTTATATCCCGCTGATATGCAAGATTTATTACATCGCTTAACACGCTTTGTGCAGCAGGCTGGACTTCCTCCTTATCGGGTAGATAGAGCCAAGGGTGAACTTAAATTTATTCTGCTGACCCGCAGCCAAGTGCGTGGTGAATATCTACTGCGGTTTGTACTGCGGTCCACCAATAGTATCGAACGTATCGAACGTGAATTACCTGCATTATTAGCTGAATATCCGCAAATAAAAGTGGTGTCAGTCAATATCCAACCGGTTCATATGGCAATACTTGAGGGTGATGAAGAGATTTTCTTAACTGAGAATACTAGGCTTGAAGAACGTTTTAATCATGTGCCTTTGTTCATTCGGCCTAAGAGCTTTTTCCAAACCAATCCACACGTTGCGGCTCAGTTATATCAAACGGCCCGTGAATGGGTTGCCGAGTTTTCACCTCATTCGTTATGGGATCTCTTCTGTGGTGTAGGCGGTTTCGGACTGCACTGTGCATCTAAAGACATTACCCTCACAGGGATTGAAATTGAAGCTGAAGCGATTGCCTGCGCGCAAATGTCAGCGCAAATGATGGGGCTCGAAAACGTGCAATTTATGGCGCTCGATTCCACCGACTTTGCTAAGGGTAAAAGCGCTGCCGATAAGCCGGATTTGATCATAGTTAATCCGCCGAGGCGCGGTATTGGCGAGGCGCTATGCCAGTCATTAAGCGAGTTTGCCCCTAAGGCCATTCTCTATTCAAGCTGTAATCCGCAAACCTTAGCGAAAGATCTCGAACATATTCAAGGCTATCACTTAACCAAAGTGCAGCTATTTGATTTATTCCCCCACACGGATCACTTCGAAGTACTAGTCATGTTGGTGAAGGATTAATTTTTTAGCTCATCAATTTATCACTAAGCATTTGTGTTCACTCGCTTTACGACTCTTGAAGTCCGCTCAAACAATCATAAGGACTCTACCATGTAGAGTCTTTGCAATACTTTTATCTGCGCTGCTCGCGTGAAACTTCATCAAAGTGTCTTTTTAGTGGCATAATCTTCAGCACTTTATGCATTAATGGGCAGCGATTTATGCTACAGATTTTCCTACGCTTTTTTACCTTGGGCTTGATGAGTTTTGGCGGACCTGCGGCGCACATTGGTTATTTTCGCCAGACCTTCGTAAATGAACTCGGTTGGCTCGATGATAAGCGTTACGCCAGTCTGGTTGCCTTAAGCCAATTTATGCCGGGGCCAGGGTCGAGCCAAGTGGGTTTTGCCATTGGTTATCAAAGAGGCGGGCTTGTTGGCGCGCTTGCTGCTTTTGCCGGTTTTACACTACCTTCTTTTATTTTGATGTACTTACTGGCGGTTACAACGTCGGCCTGGCTCGCCAATCATTATGTTCAAGGGATGATTTATGGGCTTAAGTTAATGGCCGTCGTTGTGGTTGCCGATGCCGTTCTCGCCATGTTTAAACAGTTCTGCCAACGCAAATCCGCACGCCTATTAATGTTAGTCAGTGCTGCGGCAATTTTGATTGCGCCATCTATGTTGACGCAAATCCTCTTGTTACTCGGCGCCGCCACTATCGGCATCTATAAATTGAGTGCGATCCAAGATGACACAGTACAGCTGACACAGATTCGATTGAATTACTTCTATTTATTGCTCTTTTTCGTGTTGCTCATCGGCAGTTTTTTTATCGTGGATTTAGGATCTGAAGCTTGGATCTTCGGTGAGTTTTATCGCGTAGGGAGCTTAGTATTTGGTGGTGGTCATGTTGTACTACCTCTGCTAGAAACAGCGATGGGGGATACTATAGGTGGCGATCGTTTTCTGACAGGTTATGCCTTTGCCCAAGCAGTGCCAGGACCTATGTTTACCTTTGCGACCTTTTTAGGCGCTGAAGTGATGTTAGATAAGCCCTTCATGGGGGCTTGCATCGCAACCGCAGCCATTTTCTTACCCGGTTTTTTACTCATGCTGGTGGGGTTGAAAAGTTGGCATGCGATTGCCGCAAGACCAAAAATTGCTGGCGCGATAGCGGGAGTGAATGCCTGTGTTGTTGGCTTACTTGCCGCAGCACTTTATCAACCCGTGTTTTCTCAGGCGGTATTTTCAGGTAAAGATATGGCCTTGGTATTGCTCGGTTTTGGTGCATTAAAGTTATTTAAACCACCCATGCTACAACTGGTATTAGGCTTTAGTGTATGTGGTGTGCTGCTTAATATGCTTTGAACTGAGTCGTTATTAATCGAATGTTTATTGAGCAAGATTAAGATTTTGTTACTTTAAGCGCATAGAAATACAACAATCTTAGCTATACTCCGAAGATACAAGTTGTAATCCTTTGGAGCATTCAAGTATGTCTAAGTTGAGTTTGCGCAATAAATTATTATTGCTATCGCTGTTTCCTTTGATCCTCGCATTATTGGTGTTGATGTCGGTTTCTTATTATGTTGAGCAAAATGCGCTTGCCGATGAGGTGGTTACCTTTAGATCTAAGCTCGTCGGTGAACGTAAACAACAAATTAAAGAAGCTACCGAAATTGCCGCTGGTATAGTGAATTACCAATTATCGTTAAAAGAACAAGGGAATGTGAATCAAGCGCTAAGAGACATACGTTTTGGCAGTGCGGGTTATTTCTTCATGTATGACTCTCAAGGGAAAAATATTTTTCATGCCCTCATACCGAGTTTAGAAGGGCAAAATAAAATGGATATGACAGATCCTCGCGGCACTAAAATTATCGTCGGTCTGCTCGATGCCGCTAAACGTGGCGATGGTAGTTTTTCCTATTACTATCAAAAACCTAATACTAATGAACAGATTGAAAAAATCAGTTACGCCATGATGATCCCAGGTACTGACTGGATGTTAGGTACTGGGGCATATATCGATGATATTGAAGCTGTTGTTGAAGATTATCGTGAGACAGTGACTGAGCAAATGGCAGAAAAATCCTTCGCGATTTTGCTGATAGCGCTTTTCCTTACGGGTATTACTGGCTTTATCATTATGATTGCCGCCCACCGTATGGTCGTGCCAATCAAGAATATGGCCGATAACTTAAATGATATTGCTAAGGGCGAAGGGGATTTAACCAAACGACTTACCGTAAAAGGTGAAGACGAAATTGCCCAACTTGGGCGCTCCTTTAACCTCTTTGTCGATAAACTTCAGCATATTATCGGCGATGTTGCGACTGCGACGGCTAAAGTAAAAACGGCAGCCAATGCGATTCATGATCAAACTAAAGTCATGTCGAGCCAGTTGGTGAGTCATAACAATGAAACCGATCAGGTGGTGACTGCAATCACTGAGATGTCCTCCACTGCGAACGAAGTGGCTAAGAATACCACTCAAGTAGCCGAAGCGACTCACGCTGCTACTGGTGATGTGGCGAATGCACAGCGTTGTGTTGATGCTTCGCTTGAGGAGATTGCGTCTTTAATGTCGCAAATTAACAATGCGGCAGGCAGTATAAAATCACTCAGCGAGCAATCACAGAAGATCAACAGCGTGCTTTCTGTCATTGGCGGTATTGCCGAGCAAACTAACCTATTGGCATTGAACGCCGCCATCGAAGCGGCCCGTGCTGGTGAACAGGGTCGTGGATTTGCTGTGGTCGCCGACGAGGTGCGTAATTTAGCCAGTCGAACTCAAGCCAGCACGTTAGAAATCAACGAGATGTTATCGGCACTGCATAAGCTAGTGACCCAAGCCGTGAAAGCCATGGAAGAGAGTCAGCAAAGCTGTGTACGTTCGGTGGATTCTTCTCGTACGATTTCCGATAGTTTAGGCTCAGTCACTTCAGCGGTAACGGCGATTAATGATATGAGTACCCAAATTGCGGCCGCGGCGACAGAGCAAAGCTCAGTAACCGAAGAAATTAACCGTAACGTGTATGCCATCCAAGAGATTGTAAACGAGCTGCTTCATTCCAGCGAAGATGCCGCTAGGATCAGTATGACAGTCTCGGAAGAAGGCATTAACTTGGGCAAGTTAGTGGGCCAGTTTAAGATTTAATTGCAGCAATCTTGATTAAAACGGGAGACTTAAGGTCTCCCGTTTTATTTGGCTTATTTATCTTTTTGAAGAGCACTTAATCCATTTACTTTAGTCAATCCAGCCTAGTCAGTTCATTCTAATCAATTTTCTCGGCAACCCGCTCAACCCTTACCGAGCAGACCTTATATTCAGGGATAAAAGCGACAGGATCGAGCGCATTGATGGTAAGTTTATTCGCCGCAGCTTCCACAAAGTGGAAGGGCAGGAATAACACGCCAGCTTGGGCTCTTTTCGTCACAAAGGCGTCGATTTCAATTTCACCGCGACGGGTTGTGAGTTTGATTTTATCGCCATTGCCTATGCCGAGTTGCTCGGCGTCATAGACTGAAATCATTACTTTAGGCGAGCCGAGTAAGTCGAGTCCGGCCGTTTTACGGGTTAAGGTGCCTGTGTGGAACTGTTCCAGTAAACGTCCGGTTGAGAGGGTGAGCGGGTACTCACTGCAGGGCATTTCTGCGGGTAAGCGATAACTCACTGGCGTGAACTTACCTAAGCCGCGGGTGAATTGGCCTTGGTGCATAATGGGAGTACCTGGATGAGCTTCATCTGGGCAAGGCCATTGAATACCTTGGGGAATTTTACCGTCAACTCCAGTGCTTAATCGCTGCCAAGTAATGCCGCGATATTGTGGTATCAGCTCATTGATTTCCTGCCAAATCGCTTCTTCATTAGGGTAATCCCAAGCGGCACCCATCGCATTGGCAATGGCTTGGACAATTTGCCAATCGGGCAGGGCTTCACCTGGCGGTAGCAGGGCCTGTTCGAGTCGCTGCACTCGTCGTTCAGTATTAGTGAAATGACCGCGTTTTTCGACAAAGGCTGCGGCGGGCAGAACCACGTCGGCAAGCTCGGCGGTTTCGGTGAGAAAGATATCCTGCACCACTAAAAAGTCGATTGCATTAAGCGCCCTAAGCACATGGGCTTGATCTGGGTCGCTTAATACGGGGTTTTCGCCCATCACATACAACGCCTTGATTTTCCCTTTGGAAATATCATGCATCATATGGGTGGCGGTTACGCCAATTTCTCCCGATAACGGCGTTTGCCAATGTGCCTCGAAACGCATTCTGGCGTGAATGTCGGTGACTTTTTGATAACCACTGAAGAAGTTAGGCAGTGCGCCCATGTCACAGGCACCTTGCACATTACTTTGTCCCCGTAGTGGGTTAATCCCCGCTCCTTCAACTCCAATATTGCCGCATAGAAGTTGTAGATTAGATATGGCGGTGACATTGTCGTGTCCCGTCGTGTGCTGGGTAATGCCCATGGCATAGTAGACTGCGGTTTTGTCGGCCGTGCCTATGGTACGGGCGATGCGGGCGATATCTTCGGCTTTAACACCTGTTATCAAGGCTGCATTTTCTAGGCTGTAATCTACTTTTTTGAGTTCAGCATAGAGAGCATCCACGCCTTCGGTGCGCGCTGCAATATAGCTTTTATCCTGCCAGTCATTACGGATGATTTCCGCCATAATCGCATTGAGTAGCATGACGTCAGTGCCGGGTCTGTGGGCGACATAAAGCTGTGCACTGTCGGCAATGGCGACACGTTTAGGATCGGCCACCATTAATCTTGCGCCATGCAAAGCCACGGCTTGCTTAATTTTCGAGGCGATGATCGGGTGAGCACTGCTGGTGTCTGAGCCTATGATAAAAATCACATCCGATGCTTGAATGCTCGGAATGTCATTGGTCATGGCACCACTGCCGATACTTTGCTGTAGCCCAGTGACTGTGGATGAATGGCACAGACGGGCGCAATGGTCGATGTTATTGGTGCCGAGTATGCTTCTGACAAATTTTTGCAGGAGGAAGTTTTCTTCATTGGTGGCTTTTGCCGAGGCCAAGCTTGCCAGTGCATTGCTGCCATGTTGCTGTTTTATTTGCTGTAAATGTTCGGCTACATAGGCGATGGCTTCAGGCCAACTACTTGGCGTGAGCTGGCCATGTTTACGAATGAGTGGCGTGGTGAGGCGTTTTTCACTGTGAATAAAATCGAAACCAAACCGGCCTTTCACACATAACATGCCTTGGTTAACCACAGACTCTTTATTGCCCTCAATATGACGGATCTGATTCGTGCTGGTATCGATTTTAAGGTCAAGCCGACAGCCTACGCCGCAATAGGTACAAATCGTTGAGGCGGTTTTGAGTGGCGTTTCATTGCCTTGGCGTTTATCCCGCGCATCGACGAGTGCGCCTGTTGGGCAAACCTGCACACAGTTACCGCATTGCACACATTTGCTATCGGCCATGCTAGCGCTAAAGCCGACTCTCGGTGCGCGGCGCGTTGCGGTTTCACTTATGTCTTGCGGCAGCGCTTGATAGGAATCATGGGCAAATTGAATCGCACAATGGCCACTCTGCAACTGGCACACATCGACGCACTTACCACAGCTAATACAACGATTAGCATCAAATTGAATGAACGGACTCGATTTATCGACCGAAAACTTACGCGCGCTTTGAGTGCTGAGTGACTTAGCTTCGACATGGTAGTCGGTCGCATAGTCCCTTAATTTACAATCCGTATTGGCTTGGCAGGCGCATTCGAGGCAGCGAGCAGCTTCTTGCATGGCGGCATCGGGAGCAAAGCCTAGCTCGACTTCGCCGTAATTGAGTAAACGTTGCACCGCGTTCAATTCGGGCATGGTTAAACGGGCTTTACGTGCGACAGAGGGGTAGAGTTCGGCAGTTGGCAAGCCTTGTTTTATTGTGTTACCGACTGCTTTTGATGAATTAAATTCAGTGGCATGCAGCTCACAGCTTAGGCCTTGTTTGAGCAATTTATCTATGGCAATTGCGGCTTTATTGCCGTCGCCTATCGCGGCGACTGCGGTAGCAGGGCCGCGGCGTGCATCCCCCACCACAAAGAGTTTTTCAACCCCGGACGACATAGTGTGCTCGCAGCCAATAAAGGTATTCCAGCGGCTGAGAGCGAGTTCACCATTGCTTAAGTGGCTCGCGGGATCTTGCATAAAACTCATATCGGGAGTTTGTGATACTGCGGCTATCACAGTGTCGAAATCTTGAGTAAAGGTTTCACCGGTATCAACGGGAGCGCGTCTGCCAGAGGCATCGGCTTCGCCGAGTGCCATCTTAGCGAAGGTGACTGAATGGACTCTACCTTGCACATCGCTATGGTTTTCAAGCGGATTGGTTAAAAAATGAAACTTCACCCCTTCGACTTCGGCCTCATGTACCTCGTAAGCTTCGGCGGGCATTTCGGCGCGGGTGCGACGGTAAATTAGGGTGACATCGCAGCCTTCACGCACTGCTGTGCGGGCGCAATCAATAGCGGTATTGCCACCACCAATGACAGCGACTTTTTTGCCCAGTACGAGTGTCTTGTCGAGACAATGATCTTTTAAGTAATCGACACCTAAGTAGCAACCCGAGAGTGTGCTGCCGGGATAATCCATAGGCACAGCTTTTTGGGCGCCAATGGCGAGACAGACGGCATCAAAATCTTCAACTAATTGATTTAAATGTATCTCGTGACCGAGACGTGTTTCTGTGTGTATGGTTAAGCCATTGCGGCACAGGAGTGCGATCTCCTTGTCTAGTATCGCCTTAGGTAAACGATACTCAGGAATACCATAACGTAGCCAACCACCCGCCTGTGGCATAGATTCGAATACCTCTACGCTATGACCTTGGTTTGATAAGTAATATCCGGCACTTAACCCAGCTGGACCCGCACCGATAATGGCAACTTTTTTGCCCGTGTCGGTTTGGCGTGGCGGCACATAACTTATGCCCCCATTTTCGCCATCTGCTAAGTCGAGATCGGCGGCGTGGCGTTTTAATTGGCGTATGGCAATGGGCTCATCGACGAGTCCGCGGCGACATTGTGCTTCACAAAAAGCAGGGCAGACACGGCCAATGGAGAGTGGCAGCGGCAAAGTTTGTTTAATGACTTTAACGGCTTCAGTATGGTTGCCTTGGGCTATGTGATACAGGTAACTCTGCACATCGACGCCCGCTGGGCATGCTTGTTGGCAGGGGGCTTCGCAATCAGCAAAATGATCGCTCAAGATTTCGGTCAGCGCTTGTTTGCGTTTTTGGCTTAAGAATTCAGACTGAGTTATGACTCGCATGCCGACGGTGGCGGACGTTTCACAGGCGCGTACGCAGCGCAAACTCGCGTCGGAATTCTCAATTTGGACGACACACAAATTGCATGCTTGCTTGTCTGCATGTTCGTGAATGCCTAATTGCTGCGAGGCTGCGCTGGGATCACATAAGCTGGGTATTGCTATGCCAGCAGCATGCGCCACTTGCAGTAGGTTATCGGTCGGATTAACCGACAACACTTGGTCATCAATTTGAAGTTCTATCATCCCATGGCCTTTTTATATGTAGGGTGCTTAGCTGCTATAGCGCGGGGCTGCAGGCTTAGGTTGTTTCGAGTATACCTAGACAGCTTTAGAAGACGCTTATGGGCGAGTGAAGTTTGCTGCAAAATTGCAGCTTGAATCACAAACCCGCTCAGACTGTGCGCTGATGAATGTTTGTTCTAGTTTAGTCGTGATGGGGTTGGCGTTATCAGGCCTTTTTAGTTGTGTTTCCTTTGATATTATGGGGATTTTTTAGGCAGGAGAGCGCTTGTGTGTCAGCCATTGGCCTCGCGCATAGCACTATCTTGGCTAAATTTAAGTAAGATCACAGTCTTAACTCATTGCTTTTTGTTAGTCTCGGCTTTAGTGCTGTGGTCTTTTAGCTTGGAAAATAATCCTTGTTATCCCATTTAATGAACAGTGCACCCCTAGGTTTACCAGTCTGGTTAGGTTAAAATGCGCGGTTGCAAATACTGTTAATCACCGCCCCTTTTAGTGGAAGATCAATTAAAGCGGCCAAATAAAGAAAGTTGAAAACTCATGTTTGAAGTTAATCCAGTAAAATTCAAAATTAAGGAGCTTGCCGAGCGCACGGAGCTTCTTAGGGGGTATCTTTGACTACGATGCCAAAAATGAGCGTCTAGAAGAAGTTACTCGTGAGCTTGAAAGTTCAGAAGTGTGGAACGACCCAGAGCGCGCCCAAGCCTTAGGCAAAGAGCGCGCCAGCCTAGAAGCTGTGGTCAAAACCATAGACGATATGGACTCAGGTCTTGAAGATGTTGAAGGCTTACTCGAGCTGGCTATTGAAGAGGAAGACGAAGATACCTTCAATGAAACCAGTAAAGAGCTGGATTATCTCGAAAGCCGCCTTGCCGATCTTGAATTCCGTCGTATGTTCTCCGGCCCGCAAGATGCGTCAAACTGTTATTTAGACATTCAGTCTGGTAGTGGTGGTACCGAAGCCCAAGATTGGGCCAACATGGTGCTGCGTATGTACCTACGTTGGGGCGAAGCCCATGGCTTTAGCCCTGAGTTGATGGAAGTAACCGATGGTGACGTGGCCGGTATTAAAGGCGCGACCATTAAGTTTACTGGCGAATATGCGTTCGGTTGGTTACGCACTGAGACTGGCGTGCACCGTTTAGTACGTAAGTCGCCATTCGATTCATCGGGTCGTCGTCATACATCATTCTGCTCTGTGTTCGTTTATCCAGAAATCGATGACGATATCACGATTGATATCAACCCATCGGATCTACGTATTGACACTTATCGCGCATCGGGCGCGGGTGGTCAGCACGTTAACAAAACGGAATCGGCGATTCGTATTACCCACTTACCGACGAATACCGTCGTGCAGTGCCAGAACGACCGTTCACAGCATAAAAATAAAGATGCTGCGATGAAGCAGCTGAAAGCAAAACTGTTTGAGTTAGAAATGCTCAAGCAAAATGCCGACAAGCAGGCCGCAGAAGACGCTAAGTCTGATATCGGCTGGGGCAGTCAAATTCGCTCTTATGTATTAGACGATGCCCGCATTAAAGACTTACGCACAGGCGTTGAAACCCGCAATACTCAAGCGGTACTCGATGGCGATCTGGATAAGTTTATCGAAGCCAGTTTGAAATCTGGGCTGTAATTAATTCAAGGTATAGACGAGAAATAAGATGACTGAACAAGTAATTGATGAGAACAAACTGATCGCCGAGCGCCGTGCCAAGCTAGAAAGCATCCGCCCAAACTGTAGTGCTAATGCCCATCCAAATACCTTCCGTCGCACCCATAAAGCGGCTGAACTGCAAGCACAGTATGGTCAAAACACTAAAGAAGAACTCGAAGCCTTAGGTTTTAAGACCAGCATCGCTGGCCGCATCATGGCAAAACGTGGTCCTTTCTTAGTGATCCAAGACGTGTCTGGCCGTATTCAAGCTTACGCTGAAAAAAGCGTACAAGCTGATTTGAAAGAGCGTTTTCAAGGTCTGGATATCGGTGACATCATAGGTGTAACTGGTCAGCTGCATTTGTCTGGTAAAGGCGACTTATACGTCAACATGGAACAGTACGAGTTACTGACCAAGGCCCTGCGTCCATTGCCTGCGGACTATTATGGTCTAGCCGATCAAGAAATGCGTTACCGTCAACGTTACGTGGATCTCATCGTTAACGAAGATTCGCGCAATGCCTTTATCATGCGTTCTAAAGTGGTTTCTGCAATTCGTAACTTCATGATCAAAAAAGAGTTCATGGAAGTTGAAACCCCTATGATGCATGTGATCCCAGGTGGTGCTTCGGCGCGTCCTTTTATCACTCATCACAACGCCTTAGACATGCCAATGTATCTGCGTATCGCGCCAGAATTATATCTGAAGCGTTTAGTGGTCGGTGGTTTTGAGCGTGTGTTCGAAATCAACCGTAACTTCCGTAACGAAGGTCTGTCGCCACGTCATAACCCAGAATTCACTATGATGGAATTCTATATGGCTTATGCAGACTACAAAGATCTGATGGACCTCACCGAAGAAATGCTCAGCTCGATTGCTATCGAACTGCTTGGCAGTGCGCAAATGCCCTACGGCGAGCACACAGTTGATTTCGGCGGCCCATACGCACGTTTAAGCATGTTAGAAGCGATTCAGAAGTACAATCCTGATAACGCGACTATCCAAGCTATGACCTATGAGCAAGTGAAAGATGTTGAATTCATGCGCGATTTGGCGAAAAGCTTAGGCATGAAGATTGAGAAGTTCTGGACTTGTGGTCAGCTACTTGAAGAAATCTTCGGTGAAACAGCTGAATGGCAATTGATGCAACCGACGTTCATCACTGGCTACCCAGCGGATATTTCACCATTGGCACGTCGTAATGATGACAACCATTTCATCACTGACCGTTTCGAATTCTTCATCGGTGGCCGCGAAGTGGCTAACGGCTTTAGCGAGCTGAACGATGCAGAAGATCAAGACAACCGCTTTAAAGCACAGGTTGACGCGAAAGATGCAGGTGATGACGAAGCTATGTTCTACGATGCAGACTATATCACTGCACTGGAACACGGTTTGCCACCAACGGCAGGTCAAGGTATTGGTATCGACCGTTTAGTGATGTTGTTCACTAATACTCATACTATCCGTGACGTGATCCTGTTCCCTGCCATGCGCCCACAGGGGTAATGCAGTCGAACAAGGTATTTCGTTGTACATTTTGTTGTATTAGTTTAGCCACTCGACTTTTAGTAAGTCGCAATAGGTTAAGTTTACAGTGATTGATTTAGGTATGACCTGAGCATCGCTACGATGAAATACCCCCTAAAAAACCAGCCATTTGGCTGGTTTTTTGTTTTCTAAAATAGCTAAAAATAATGAGTGATAAAGTCGAACCATTAGTAACCTAAAAATGGGCTAGATGAGCATCATCAAGTGGCACGTTAGCTTTAGGTTGTGGCTATCGATCGTAGTGTAGATTGCGGGTTTAGTTTGTGAGTGTAGATAGTGTCTTTAACTTGGGGTTGTATATTGGGATGTCACGAAACACTCGTCTATGCTGCTAGCATCTCGCCGCCAGTCACATGCGATATTGTCTGTGTTCATTTCATTTTCGATAGCGATGGTTTGCAGGAATACCTAGGGCAAAGAGTTCAAGAAGAGGCAATTGGGATACATCAAAATAGTTGGTTGTATTACTGAGTGCATAAATACTTCATAGGGATTATTTTTTAACGCGTTTGTTCATTTATACCCACTCGTACGGCTGTTTCAGATAATCAACCCGACATTAGTCTAATAGTGTGTTGCTTGACCTCAGTCGCTAACTCAATGAAACTCTCCATTAAATCACCTCCTACTAAAGTATGGATAATTAAATAATGTTAATTTTCTTTATTTGTATCGCACTCTTAGTGCTTGCATACAAGTTCTATAGTCCCTTTGTTGAGCGGCAAGCGGGTATAGATCCTAAAGCGATTACACCACAGGCGAGATTCGAAGATGGCGTCGATTACGTTCCGGTTCATCCGGCTAAAGCGTTTCTGATCCAGTTCCTCAATGTCGCGGGTGTGGGGCCGATATTTGGCCCGATCCTCGGTGCACTTTATGGCCCAATAGCCTTAGTGTGGATTGTACTGGGGAATATTATTGGCGGCGCAGTACATGATTATTTTTCTGGCGTGCTCAGCATAAAAGAAGACGGTAAGAGTCTGCCAGAGATTGCGGGCCACTACTTTAATATTTACTTTAAAGGCGTGATGTTGCTGTTTACGGCTATGCTGCTGTTTTTTGTGGGCGTGGTCTTCATCATGAGCCCCGCAGGTTTACTGAGTAATCTCGATTATTTTAAAGACACCATCTTTGGCAATAATACCTTCTGGGTGTTAGTGATTTTAGTCTATTACTTTTTAGCGACTATGCTGCCGATTGATAAAATCATCACTAAATTATATCCCGCATTTGGTTTGTTGATGATAGTCATGACAGTTTCTATCGCCGTTGCTCTAATGATCAATGCGCCGCAGTTACCTGAAATGGGGGATGTGTTTGCCTATTTCGACCACAGCCATTACAACAATGAGTTACTCGAACCAAACCCTGATGGACTACCTGTTTGGCCACTGTTATTTGTGACTATTACCTGTGGTGCGATTAGCGGTTTCCATTCAACTCAAGCGCCCATCATGGCTCGTTGCTTGACGAATGAGAAGTATGTTCGCCCTGTGTATTATGGCGCTATGGTTGCTGAAGGTATCGTTGCTTGTGTATGGGCAACGGCGGGTATTGCAGCTTTCCCTGGCGGTTATGTTGAGCTTAAGAGTTTGCTCGACCAAGGGGGCCCAGGTTTAGTGGTTAATCAAGTGGCAACTACGTATTTAGGTGTTGCGGGCGGTATTATGGCGATTGTGGCCGTGGCTATCTTCCCTATCACATCTGGCGATACCGCATTTCGTTCGCTGCGTTTGACGATTATTGATGCCTTCCATATTCCGCAAAGTATGCGTAATCGTTTATTGGTTGCTGTGCCTATTCTGACCATTGCGTACTTTATGACGAAGATCGATTTCTCTTTGATTTGGCGTTACTTTGCCTTCTCAAATATGCTGCTATCAACCAGTGTGTTGTGGTTAGCGACTAAGTATTTGTTCGATCGCGGGACCTTCCATTGGATTGTTAGCTTACCAGCAATTGGCGGCACCAGCGTTACTGTGTCTTATATTATGACTGCGGGTATTGGCCTAGGTTTACCGCAACCTTTGAGCCAGCCAGTGGGTATCGCTGTCGGGGTTATCTGTTTAGTTGCGCTGATCATTGCGCACAATAGACGTAAACCTGTGGCAGAAGTTAAGTAGTCAGTTACCCCATAGTTTTACCCAATAAAAAAACAAGGGCTGCATTTTGCAGCCCTTGTTTTTTTATGATTGGTATCATTCTACTATCCTTTAATAGCTTATTTTAGAAAGGGTAATTTTTGCTGAATATTTTTTAATGAGCGGATTCATCGCGTTTCATCTAGAGGTAAGGTAAGGTCGTTAGACTGGTTTTTATTTCTCTATTGAAACGATTAGTCTGTGGTAGAGAGCGTTAAGCAGTACAAACTTGCGGCAAAAGTCATTTAGATTTTATTTACTTGAATATTTTTTGCGAACAGAAGGAGAGCACGTTATGTCTGAGAACAAATGTCCTATGCACCATTCTGCTGGTGGCACCTCGAATCGAGATTGGTGGCCTAAACAGCTCCGGCTCGATATTCTGCACCAACACTCTTCCTTATCTAATCCTTTGGGTGATGACTTCAATTATGCTGAAGCCTTTAAATCCCTCAATTTAGCTGCTGTAAAGCAAGATCTCCTCGCATTAATGACGGATTCACAGGACTGGTGGCCTGCAGATTTTGGCCACTATGGGCCGCTATTTATTCGTATGGCATGGCACAGTGCCGGCACCTATCGTACCGGTGATGGACGCGGTGGTGCGGGCAGCGGTAATCAACGTTTCGCACCGTTAAACAGCTGGCCAGATAACGTAAACCTCGATAAAGCACGCCGGCTCCTTTGGCCGATTAAACAAAAATATGGCAATAAAATCTCTTGGGCCGATTTGATGATCCTTACAGGAAATGTCGCGCTGGAATCTATGGGATTCAAAACCTTAGGTTTCGCTGGTGGGCGAGTCGATATTTGGGAACCCGAAGCTGATATTTACTGGGGTGCGGAAAATAAATGGTTAGACGATAAGCGTTACTCGGGAGAGCGAGACCTTGAAGATCCCCTCGCCGCAGTCCAAATGGGGTTGATTTATGTTAACCCTGAGGGACCCAATGGCGACCCTGATCCTTTCGCTGCCGCCGTAGATATCCGCGAAACCTTTGCCCGCATGGCGATGAATGATGAAGAAACCGTAGCCTTGATTGCTGGGGGTCATACTTTTGGTAAAACCCATGGTGCAGGTGACGCAGCATTAGTCGGACCTGAGCCAGAAGCCGCAGGTATTGAGCAGCAAGGGCTAGGTTGGCAGAGTCGCTATAAAAGCGGTAAAGGTGGCGATACTATTTCCAGTGGCCTCGAAGTGACTTGGACTTCAACACCAACCCAATGGAGTAACAATTTTTTTGAAAATCTATTCGGATATGAATGGGAACTGACTAAGAGCCCTGCGGGTGCCCATCAGTGGATACCTAAAAATGGCGCGGGTAAAGGGGTGATCCCCGATGCGCACGACGCCTCAAAACGTCATGTGCCGGCCATGTTAACCACTGACCTTGCACTGATCTTCGACCCTGATTACGAGAAAATATCGCGTCGACTCTTTGAAAATCCTGATGAGTTTGCTGAGATCTTTGCAAAGGCTTGGTACAAGCTGACGCACAGGGATATGGGGCCATGCACACGCTATTTGGGTCCTGAAGTGCCAGCAGAAGAGTTTCTTTGGCAAGATCCCATCCCAGCGGTTGATCATCCCTTGGTTGATGAGCAGGATGTTACTGATCTCAAACTGAAGATTATTGGCTCTGGATTAACGATTTCAGAAGTCGTTGCAACCGCTTGGGCCTCTGCTTCGACCTACCGTGGTTCTGATATGCGCGGTGGTGCGAACGGTGCTCGAATTCGACTCGCACCGCAAAAAGATTGGCCAGTGAATCAGCCTGAGCAGCTCGCTAAGGTGCTCAAAGTGCTTGAGAGTATTCAGTCTGAGTTCAATCAAGGAGGTAAGAAAATCTCCCTAGCTGACTTGATTGTGCTGGCAGGCTGTGTCGGTATTGATCAAGCGGCTAGAAATGCGGGGGTTGAAGTGACGATTCCATTTACGCCGGGTCGTATGGATGCCACGCAAGCACAAACTGATGTGGAATCTTTTGCAGTACTTGAACCTGTCGCTGATGGCTTTAGAAATTATCATCCCACTCAGTTTTCTGTTTCGGTGGAGGAGTTATTGGTCGATAGGGCACAATTGCTGACCTTAACTGCGCCGGAAATGACAGTGCTTATTGGCGGTCTGCGGGTGTTAGATACGAACTCTGATCAGTCAAAAACGGGTGTCTTGACTGCGCGTCCTGAGTTTTTGACCAATGACTTTTTTGTTAACTTGCTCGATATGGGGACGACGTGGAAACCCACTTCCAAAGCGGAGGATATGTTTGTGGGTGTTGATCGTGTCAGCGGCCATCAAAAGTGGACTGCAAGTCGTGTTGATTTGATCTTTGGCTCTAATTCGCAGCTGCGTGCACTCGCAGAAGTGTACGCGAGCAGTGATGCACAGCTGCAATTTGTCGATGATTTTATCGACGCTTGGACTAAGGTGATGAACTTAGATAGATTCGATCTTCGCTGAGCTTATATTTATTAGTCTTTTTAGTGGTATATGGATCCAATTTAGGCGCCGCTGGGGTTAATGCGGACCGAGCGTTTAAGTGGATTTTCAGTTAAATGATCGCCTAATCCAAAGTGGTTAAGCGGTCATTTTTATTCATGTGCTTTGACGCTCATCAATTTAGGTGGAATATGAATATTCAGCAAATGTCGGGTTTAGCTATTTTACAGGCGATGGCAAGGGGGGAATTACCCGCACCTTCTATCTCTCTCACTATGCCAATGTCGCTGGTTCAAGCCGACGAAGGAACGGTGACATTCCATGCGACTGCCGATGATAAGCACCTCAACCCATTGGGCGGCGTTCATGGTGGTTTTGCCGCGACTGTACTGGATTCGGTTACAGGTTGCGCCGTGCATACATTGCTTGAAGCGGGTGTTGGTTACGGCACTATCGATTTGAATATTAAAATGATTCGACCTGTGCCTAAACATCAAGTGTTAGTGGCTGAGGGCAAGGTGATCAATTTATCTAAGTCTTTAGGTATTTCGGAAGGTACGCTAAAAACGCAGGATGGAAAACTGCTCGCCACTGCTACGGCGACTTGTATGATTTTAAGGCCATAAACCGATTTTGCGGGCTGGCGATATTATCTCTTCGAGTTAACACGCTGAGCAGATAATTAACCTATGCCGAAGGTGCACTTTATCTTCAGGTATTAAGTCGACGGCCTTCTTGCTGGCAGTGAGGTTTTTATGGGCGTAAATTCAGTTAATAACGGAATTTTTTAATCATATTTTCATAAATAGGCCTCAAGATTGAAAATAGCTAGCATGCCATATTCCATTCGACAGAAAGTATGCTAGATTCTGGCGAATTGTTGCTGATCGCTGTATTGTTACCTCTGTCATCAACAGTTCTCCACAGGGCCATCGCTGCAATTGAGTCAGATTTGCAGGGAAGTGTCAGGAAGTTACACCAATTCAGAGTCTGCTTATGCAACCCAATTTATTTCCCGAACAAAGAAACGTTTATCAAGAATCGAGGGTGACATTACCCTCGATTGAAGCCCAATCTTCCTCTCGTCGCGGCCGTTTGCAGCGTATGGTTGGCGGCGTATTGTTAACCTGTAGCGTATTGCTGAGTCTTTCAGCATGTGCGGCAGGTAAGCAGGCGTCACCACAAGAAGGTGAAGAGTTTAGTTACGCTTGGCTAAAGGGTTATGCCCGTACTATGGCTGCACAACCCTATGAGAGTCATAAAGGCGAATTACCTAAAAGCCTTCAGGGCATGAGTTGGGATGATTACCAACAATTCCACTTCAAGAAGAAAGCCGCACTATGGCGCGATCAAGATTCGGAGTTTCGTGCCGAACTGTTCCATCTTGGGCTGTTTTTCGATACCCCTATTCATATTTATGAGCTAAATGAGGGTAAGGCTAAGTTAATCGAATATTCACCTTCAATGTTCGATTACGGCAAGTCAAAGGTTAAGGGTAGTCAGTTGCCTAAGGATCTTGGTTTTGCGGGTTTCCGTATGCAATTTAATACCGATTGGCAGCGTGACATTGTTGCCTTCCTTGGCGCCAGTTATTTCCGCGCTGTGGGTCAAGAAATGCAGTATGGTTTGTCGGCTCGCGGCTTAGCGGTTGATACTGCACTGCCAAAACCCGAAGAGTTTCCAATGTTCACCAATTTCTGGTTAGAAAAACCTAAACCAGGATCGAATATCACCACTGTGTATGCCTTGTTAGATTCTCCGAGTGTCACGGGGGCTTATCGTTTTGATATCGAACCGGGTGAACGTTTAAAAATGAAGGTGGATGTGGCTGTTTATCCACGTAAAGCGATTGAACGTTTAGGCGTTGCGCCACTGACCAGTATGTTTATGGTGGGTGAGAACGATCGTCGCACCGGTTATGACTGGCGTCCAGAAATCCATGATACCGATGGTTTAGCCATGCACACGGGGAATGGTGAATGGATTTGGCGTCCGCTAGGTAACCCTGAAAACCTGCGATTCAACGCCTATAGCGATGAAAATCCAAAAGGTTTTGGCTTACTGCAACGTGATCGTAACTTCGATCATTATCAGGACGACGGCGTGTTTTATGATAAACGCCCAAGCCTATGGATTGAACCAACCAGCAGTTGGGGTAAAGGTTCAGTGCAGTTGGTTGAAATTCCAACACTGGATGAAACCTTCGATAACATAGTGGCTTTCTGGAATCCTGCTGAGCCGATTGTTCCTGGTCAAGAGCTGCTGTACAGCTACAACATGTACTGGGGTGGCATTCCACCGGTTCAATCACCCCGTGCTCGGGTTGTCGATACCTTCACCGGGATTGGCGGTGTAGTTGGCCAGAAACGCAAATACTACAGTAAGCGTTTTGTGGTTGATTTCGCGGGCGGCACCTTACCTATGATAGGTAAAGACACCCAAGTTAAAGCCGTGATCACAGCATCTGAAGGCAAAGTGGAAATTGAATCTGCCCGTCCTTTAGCCTCGATTAATGGTTACCGCGCTATGTTTGACGTAGTGCCCCCCGGAGACGGTACTGAGCCGATTAACTTGAGAGTCTATTTGGAGGTCGATGGTCAGCCATTATCTGAGACTTGGATGTATCAGTGGAATCCGCCTGCAAAGGATGATCGTGAATTGCACAATGCGGGTCATTTGCAATAAGCGATTTGTGAGTCATTAATCTAAAACGCCAGCTAACTTAGCTGGCGTTTTTGTTTTGGCTTGAGCCACTTTTTACTTTATACGGCTTGATAGGTTAGGACTAGATTATCTAAAAAATGCCCCAGTAACTGATTCATCTTAGCCGTTGATTGCCCCAGTATGAACTCAGGGCTTTGAATATATGGCATTTTCTGTGTGCTAGAAAAAGCATTTTCTTGAGCAATTAATGGCGCTAATTGGCTACTGATAAATTCAAGATGGCATTGAAATCCAAAAACTAAATTTGTGTAACGTACAATTTGCCGCGGGCAGGCTGCACTTGTGGCGAGCACTTCGCAATCGGGAGTGAGGCCTGGCATATCATTATGCCAGTGGCCGACCACTTCAGTGGTCGAAAATGTCTTAAGGTTAATATCACTTTTTCCTGCCGCAGTCAGTTCAATGGGGAAGTAACCAATCTCGGTATGCGGGCTCTTTTGATAACGGGCACCTAATGCCTCTCCGATTAACTGTGCCCCAAGACAAACCCCCACAACGGCTTTATTTTTTTGGATAGCTTGTCTGATAAACCTTTGTTCTGCTTGGCTATCAAAATATGGACAATCACTTTGGCATGTCGCGGGAGACTGAGGGCCACCGAGGATAATTAATAGATCAAAACCATCACTATTGTCGGGTAAAGCTTCATCTAGATAGATTCTGCTAAAGCTCATACTGTAGTTTTTGCTTGCAGCCCAATCGCTAAAATAGCCTGGACCTTCATAGCTTTCATGGATAATGCAATGAATGCGCATCGAGTTTTCCTGTGTCTTTTATGGGATAACGCTATGCTACAATCCTTTTTATTTGGCTGAATAACGTTATATGGACAAGTAATGATGCTAAGTCGCCAACTCGATTCGATTAACGCCATTATTGAGCAAGCGCCTAATATGCCTTCTTTTGTCAAAACGATTGAGATGCAGAAGGGTTATGTGGATGTTTTACACCAGCACTGTTGGCATCAGCTTATTTTTCCGCTTCAAGGCCTGTTACAGACAGAGGCAAATGAGGCACTTTTTTTGGTCCCCCATACCACAGCGCTTTTTGTGCCTGCAGGTGTCATGCATGAGTCTGTTGCGATCACAGATACCTGCTTTATTGGTGTCTATTTGAATCCTATGTATGGTCGAGATTATGGTGCCATCGTTAAGCCCGTCGCCATGAGTGCTTTTATAAGGGAGTTAGTGCTAACGCTCAGAAAACAATGTGCTTTTAATACCCCAACGAATGTTGATCCAATGGTTCAGGCGCCAATACTGCGTTTGCTTGAGGTGTTATATGATCAAATTAATAGTGCGGAAGGACAGACTTTCAAGTTACTGATACCGCAAGATAGGCGCCTAAAATTGATTTTTGAGCATTTAACCCAAACGCCAGCTTTAGATTTCTCTTTAGTGAAATGGGGTGAGATGGTTGGGGCATCGGAACGAACATTGTCGAGGCTATTTGTGAGGGAGTTTGGTTCTTCATTCGTATTATGGCGTCAACATTTACGGCTGATCTATTCGCTATCGTTATTGGCCACTGACCTATCAATACAGAATGTGGCCCACCAAATTGGTTATCAAAATGATTCATCCTATATCAAAGCCTTCAAGGAGCGTTTTAGGATGACGCCACAGCGATTTCGGTTAGGCGATCATGGGATATAACCCTGTTACGGCGTATGGTTATGAACACTATTTTTAGTTGGCTTATTTAATATTGAATCAATATATTGCACCTTTTCGCGGCACAAATATTCATTTGGCCGAATAAAATCAAGCCAGTTGTAATTGCAAGCATGCTACTGAGTTATTGGGGGCTAATTCACTTTTTGACAATCTAAACAATTTTTCACTGTAAAAGACCCCAAACTTGGGCGTAACCTGTGTGCGTTCTCGCCATGGGTAAGTATTTTATGTTTGAAATGTTCACAACGTTAGGCTTTGCGTGGTCGGTGGGTTTAGTCCTTGCCGTACTTTTTGTACTGGCATACGAATTTATTAATGGCTTCCACGACACGGCAAATGCGGTGGCGACGGTGATCTATACCAAGGCAATGCCGGCAAATCTGGCGGTCGTTACCTCCGCACTATTTAATTTTGCGGGTGTGCTGTTAGGGGGGTTAGGGGTGGCCTATGCGATAGTGCATTTATTACCCGTAGACTCCTTGCTCGGTATGGACTCAATCCAAGGCTTGCTGATGGTGTTTTCCCTGCTATTTTCGGCAATTATCTGGAACTTAGGTACTTGGTATTTTGGTATTCCGGCATCGAGTTCCCATACCTTGATTGGTTCGATAATGGGCGTGGGTGGCGCGTTTGCTTGGATAAATCATCAGCCTATCTTGCAGGGCATTAATGTCTCTAAAGCAACGCAGATCATGCTGTCCTTGATTATTTCGCCGACCTTAGGGTTTGTGATGGCAGGGATTTTTTTGCTCATCATGAAATACGTTTGGCAGAAACATAAAATTCACCGTACCCCAGATGAGCAGATGCAGATTAATGGTAAAAAACACCCTCCATTTTGGGCAAGGGCGAGTTTAATTATCTCTGCTATGGGGGTGAGTTTCGCCCATGGTTCTAACGATGGACAGAAGGGGATAGGTTTAGTGATGCTAGTGCTGATTTGTATGGCACCGGCTTATTTTGCCTTGGACATGGGCAGTCAACCCTATGATTTAGAAAGAACTCAAGATGCTAATCGTCGCATTATGGCGATTTATGACCGTAACCAAGCCGTTATCGCGGATGTTATCGACTTTAAAGCCTTGGTCAACGTTCCCGAATATATGCTGGCCCATTGCTCATCTGCCAATGTATTACCGGCGATGTCGTTACTTGACCGTCGCTTAGCAAAAGTCTCGACTTACAAAGATATGGATGTAGAAGAGCGACGCGAGGTGCGACGTTTATTGCTGTGCATTGATGATACTGCTCGCCAAGTGGCTAAATTGGATCTTCCTGCTAAGGATTTGAGCTCATTAGCTAAATGGCGAAAAGATCTCACTAGAACTACTGAGTATGCGCCCATTTGGGTGATTATTGCCATTGCGACTGCGCTGGGTTGCGGCACGTTGGTGGGTTGGCGGCGGATTGTATATACCGTGGGGGAAAAAATTGGTTCATCGAGTATGACTTACAGCCAAGGTATTGCTGCGCAGGTAACCGCTGCCGTCTCTATTGGGATTGCCAGTATGACAGGGATGCCGGTATCGACGACTCATATTTTGTCTTCCGCTGTTGCGGGTACTATGGTGGCTAATCGTTCAGGGCTTCAGATCCAAACCATTAAGCAGATCATGCTTGCTTGGCTGCTGACACTACCTATTACTATGTTGCTCTCCGCGAGTGTGTTTATCCTTGCCAATGCACTTTGGGGTTAGCCAAGAATACTCAAGTTGAATGCTCACATAGCCAAGCCTTGAGGGCTTGGCTTTTCGGTTCAGTGCCGTTTCCCGCGATAATTACCTAAGCCATCTTGTTAGAGTTGAGCCTTCAACACCAACAAGGACATAAGATGGCTGAGCTATCTAGAATACTTTTCAAAGCACTACATCAACAATCAGAGCCGCTGATATTAACTAACGCTTGGGATGCCGCCAGTTCGGCCATCATCCAAGCATCGGGCGCCCGTGCGATTGCGACCAGTAGCGCGGCATTGGCTTGGTCGCTCGGTTATCCCGATGGGCAAGCGCTACCTAAAGCGGCTTTATTGGACGTAGTGAACAATATCCTACGGCTGAGCCGAGTGCCCGTGACGATAGATATTGAATCTGGTTATAGCCAAGATCCCGATGAGGTTGCTGCTTTTGTTGCGCAGCTTGCTGAGCTTGGCGTAGCAGGAATTAATATTGAGGATGGCAGTGCAAGTGTTGCTGAGATGGTGGCAAAAATTAAAGCTATTCGCGCCCATCCTCGTTGCCAAGGATTATTTATTAATGCGCGAACTGATGTGTATTTACTGGGTTTAGCCAGTGGTGAGGCCGCAGTCGTTATGACTATTGATAGGTTAACTCAATATCAGGCTGCGGGTGCGGATGGTGGCTTTATCCCTGGCGCGATTAAGGTCGAGACCGCTAAGCGCTTGTTTGCCGCTGTGGATATGCCACTGAATTTTATGCTATTGAATGAGCAGATGGATATCGGCGAGTTATTTGCCGCAGGTGTGCAGCGTTTTTCCACTGGCCCAGCTTCATTTTTACAGGCCTATAGCACTTTGCTTAATCCAATTTTGTTAAATTCAATTAAGGCAAAACCGTTTCAGCGAGAGTCAAATAATGCGGTTATTGCCGTTGATAAGGATTCAATACCTAAAGCCATTTCCCTTGGTTTTGAGCAAATGAATAACTTATTTATCCCGAGTTAAAGCTGTTTTTCATCTATACCCAAGCTACCTGAAGATACGAGTTTCAGAGCGCACAGGGTGCTTCAATTCAAGGCGCATTAATGACAGAATGTCGGCCACCTTTTGAATTGATGCAACACGGAAGTGGAGTGCCCTGGGCGCTCCGTCCCGGCGGGTTTTAACGCACTTTATGCTGCGTTGGTTATTTTTAACTTAGCCCGCTAGGCCTGCAAATAACCGCAATCGCCATGGATGGCGTGAATGCCATTTATGCAGGAGCAATAAATGGCCTTGCCTAAAGTGCGTTACCATTCAGTTAACATCAGCCCGCTGAATCCTGCATCTTCAGGTTGTTTGGGTATATACCCACGGCGAGCTTGCCGTGGGTTTCTTCTTGCGTCCGTTTTACCTCGCGCCCGTTTTACCAAGCAAGTCCTATCTGCGTACTTGTCTCCTCAGGTATCTTCTCAAGCAGGCTTAACTCGGCGAGTTGAATCTGCGCTGCAATTTGGCTGCGCAATGTTTGATAGAGACGGATGGCCAGTTCTGGCGCGGCTTCATTGTCGGGAGTATGAATAAACAGATAGGGTTCTCGACCTTCTGCGAGCCATTGCGGGAGTTGGGTGAGCCAATTATCAAAAAAGGCATCGTTATCCTTAGGTAAAGCAGTAACGCCTTGCTGTGCGAGTTGTGTTACGGCATCGTCTGGTTGGCCGATAAAGCGCACCACTGGATTATTGGCGGTGGCAATCGCATGCACTGGCACTCGAGGTTTTTTCTTGTGAGCGTCGATAATTGCGACATTGCTTGGCGGCAGTGCAAACAAGGGCCTGCTGTCCATGATGATGCGATTCACTTTTTTATCGATGAGTAATCGATTAAGCGCACGCTCGGCATCTCCCTTAGCAAAAAACGCAGCATGCCTGACTTCGACGCCATAGGTTAACCCTTGGGGGATTTGATCTAGAAATTGCGCTAACGCAGGCAAGTTTTCTGGGCCGAAATGGGCGGGCAGTTGAATTTTCCAGATCCCTGTTTTATCGATTAATGGTGTCATTATCTGGAAAAAATCTTTCAATTCTTGGCCGCAGTGTTGCAATAATCTTTGGTGAGTGATGGTTTGCGGTAGTTTGAAGGTAAAACGAAAGCTCTCTGGCGTGGCACTGTGCCAATTCATTACCGTTTGCTGTGCAGGCGTTGCGTAGAAGCTGGTGTTCCCTTCGACAGTATTGAATATTGTCGCGTAACGGGCGAGTCGCTCCGCTTGTTTAGTTCCGTGACCATACACACTTTCTTGCCAATTCGAGTGCGACCACATGGCAAGCCCAAGGCGAAAATGGTTGGGTTGATGTAACGGAGAGCACAATCGGTTCAAAAATAAATTCCTTTAATGCCATTTGCGCGTACCAAAGCTGCGCTCTGATGTTGACCAACATTTTAGGGCATTGTGCCGATATCTGTCGTCTAGAGTCAAATAGTGCCACCGATGGCCTTAAGTATTGTGTTTGATTTTGTTTGAATTTAACTCTGTAAAAGTCGGACTTAACTTAGCCAACTCTGGAATGACATTGAAAATTAACCTACTCTAATAGTGCGTTATTATTATTTTTATGCTTATGATCAAACTTAGGACTTAGCCAAAGACGGACGTTTATTGGAGAATTACGTGAATAATGATGGCTACACTTCCTTAAGCAATTTTATCGACCTTCTCTTGGATGCTATTTGTGTCGTCGATAAAACGGGGAGGTTTGAATTTGTCAGTGCAGGGGCAGAACGTATTTTTGGCTATACCCCAGAAGAAATGATGGGTATGCAGATGCTAGATCTTGTCATTCCAGAGGATAGGGAACGCACTCTCGCAACGGCCAATGAAATTATGGCAGGTCGCTTTAAAGTCGATTTTGAAAACCGTTATGTGCGTAAAGATGGTGTTATCGTCGATATTCTTTGGTCTGCACGTTGGTCCGATGCTTATCAACAACGTGTCGCAGTCGCTAGAGATATTTCTAAGAGCAAAAATGCCGAACGTAGACAAGCAGCCTTATATGAGATTTCAGAGGCTGTGCATGTCGCTGAGGACTTGCTAGCCCTATATCGTCGAATTCATGAAATTATTGCTAAATTATTGCCTGCAGCAAACTTTGCTATTGCATTGTACGATCAAGATTTAAATGAATTAAGTTTTCCTTATAAAGCCGCTACTGGCAAGGATTCACTTATCGATATTGCAAGTTTCAGTGTGTTCACTGACCAAGTGATCCGCAGTGCTGAGTCTTTACTCCTGTGTCCCGTGACTTTAACTGATTATCCCCAAGCGATTCGTGACGATTTGGGTAATGGCTGTTTAAGTTGGCTGGGTGTGCCGCTGAAGCTACAGAAAGGCGTTATCGGCGCTTTGATTATGCATAGCTTGCCCACTTCGGCTTCATATACACACCAAGACCGTGAGTTATTGGAGTTTGTTTCTACGCAAATAGCTTTTGCGATTGAGCGTCGACAAATGCTCGCGCGATTAGAGCATATTGCACTTTATGATCAGTTAACCTTGTTACCCAATCGTGAGCTTTTTTACGATAGATTTCAAAAGGCGCTATCTCGAGCCCATAGGGAATCAAGTTATTTCTCTTTGCTTTATTTAGATTTAGATAAATTTAAGTGGGTTAACGATACTTTTGGTCATAGTGTGGGCGATTTATTACTGCAAGTGACGGCGCAGCGAATAGTCAGTTGTGTGAGGGGCTCAGATACCGTTGCGCGTTTTGGGGGGGATGAGTTTGTCATCTTACTTGAGCGAGTTGATTCAGCACATAATACCCTGCTGGCCGCGCAAAAAATATTGCAAGTATTCGAGCACCCCTTCGAGCTTGCCGAACAGCAGATCCATATTCTGCCGAGTATCGGTATTGCTCTGTATCCAGAGCACGGTGAAAATGAGAAACAGCTTATTTCCTGTGCCGATGCCGCTATGTATAAAGCTAAAAAGAATGGCGGAAATCGAATTGAAATGGGTTATCAAGGATTAAGAAACGTACATGCTGAGCTTCGACCTGAGGCCAATATTCCTGAAAATAAAGCGATGAAGATCATTTAAGCTTGCTTTAGGTAAGCCATTGTAAGTCTATAAAGAAATAATATGTAAAGAAATGCCCGCAAATGTCACTGACACTTGCGGGCATTATTGTATGGAACTGTTGATGTAATCTTTATATAAAATAAGGCTTTTGATTACAGTTTGAAGCGATTAACTTCCTGCTGCAATGATGCGGCTAAATGGGCGAGCTCTTGAGCTTGGACCATAGACGTTTGTGCCTCAATCGAGAGATTCTCTGACACTTCACGAATCGACTCTGTATTACGGTTGATTTCGCTGGTGACTGAGGTTTGCTCCTCGGCTGCAGTGGCAATTTGGCTCGCCATATCTGAAATATCATTAATGGCTTTGCTGATTTGCAACAGACTTTCACTGGCTGAATTAGCATCGGCCACACTGGTTTCTGCCATTTCATGACTTTGAGTCATAGACTTAACGGCTTTGCCTGCGGTTTGTTGCAGGGTTTCGATCATCGCTTGAATTTCTTGTGTCGATGAATGCGTACGTTGTGACAGTACACGCACCTCATCAGCAACTACAGCGAAGCCACGACCTTGTTCTCCTGCACGTGCCGCCTCAATGGCTGCATTGAGTGCAAGTAAGTTGGTTTGCTCTGCGATGCCACTAATGGTCAACAAAATGCTGTTGATCTTTTGTGAGTGCTCGTTCAGTTCACCGATAATTCGCCCTGCAGTTTCGACTTCACTGGCTAAATTACGGATAGATTGCTGGCTTTGCATTACCTGTTTATGGCCATGGTTTGAAAGTCCGACCGCATTTTGAGCGGTCTGCGCTGTATGCTCCGCATTACTGGCAATTTCCTCGGTGGCGCTGGCCATTTCGGTCACCGCAGTGGCAACCATAGTCACTTCATCTTGCTGTACTTCAATGCGCTGACTGTTATCCGTTGCCGACGCACTACTTCCTTTGGCTTGATATTCCAATTGACCCGCAATCTTGTGCATGCGGGAAATCATACCGTGTAGACGTTCTACAAAGCGGTTAAAACCCGAAGCTAACATACCAATTTCATCGTGACTGTTGGCAGTATGAATGCGCACAGTGAGATCGCCATCGCCCTCGGCAATATCATTGAGTGCTTGGGCAACGCGTTCGAGATCTTTGAATTGAATTTTAAAGATGGCGATTAAAATCAAACCAAACAGCACCAATAGTGCAACACCTACGGCAGACATCCACCAAGCGAGATCGGTTGCCTGTGACATGATTTCTTGCTTATCCATTACGAAAATCAGCGCCCAGTCTGTTGAGGGTATTGCCGCAACATAGACTAACTTAGTGGCACCATCGAGGTTTCGCTCTTCCATCGTATTGGCATTAGTGCGCTGTGATAACCAGTTATTACTAAAATTACTATCGATTTTAGTGAGTTGTTGAGTATTTAGCTGGCTATTGGGATGACTAATAATGAGCCCTGCATTATCGACCATCAGAGTGTAACCTTTGCCTGGTACTTGGAGGCGCTGCACTGCATCTGTTAACTGATCTATGGTTAAGTTCGCAGCCGCTACGCCTATGAGCTGGCCTGAGCCCATCACAGGTTCTGCTATAGTTACGACTTGTTTTTTCAATGTGGCGCTGACGTAGGGCGCCGTCATGATCATTTTACCCGCCGTTTTAGCATCCATATACCAAGGGCGAACGCGGGGATCATAATTTGCGGCATTCAGCGACGGATCTTGGCGATACATGTTGCCTTGCTCGTCACCATAGTAAGTGAGGGCAAAGTCAACCGCAGTATGCGCTTGCAACAAATGAGGGGTAACGTTGGTACTAGGTTCGGCTTCAATGGTTTGCTTTAGGCTAGTGATGGCCATTTTTCTGTCTTGGATCCACTGACCTATGCCGGATGAAAAAGTCTTCGCCAGTTGGTCAATTTCATGTTGGGTGTTTTCTAACGCATTATTTCTAATGAAATAACTAGAGATACTTACGAGTACAGCAATAGTGATCAGTACAGCGGAAAGACTGCTAAACAGCAGCCGTGTTTTGAGTGTCGATCGCATAATCTATATCCTTTATATTCCGTTAGCTCTCTAACGTTGTTTTAGTATAGCGGCAGTACAGGGCAAAACATTAAATCATTGAAGAATTATAGTAATAAATTTAGAAGTGACGCCCATAATTTATGAATTTAATAATTACATGATTTTTATATCAATAACGATTGCGTCAGCGGTTGTTTATTTGATGAACGGATGGAACTTAGCAGACTAAACTGAAGAGATGAATAATATTTTACAGGTGATAAATAACATTAGTTATCGACAGTAAGCCGTTAAAATACATAAGCTCAAGCTAACAATTTAATTAAATATGTCTCTGGTTGTGAGTGTGATTAATTCATTATTCAGAATGCTGGCTTGTTTATATCAAAGGTTAGTGAGCTTAATTTCGCGCAGGTAGCATCTTGTGTGCTGGTTCAAG